>CAZUUI010000065.1:4033-9549 GCA_964622955.1 uncultured Chitinophagaceae bacterium
TTGATTTAACTCAAAATCCTAGAATAGGTATAGGTAAGCCTGAAAGATTAAAACATATTCCAAATAGAGAAATTTGGAGCAGACAAATAAATCAAAAAGATAGACTTGTCTATGAAATTTTTGAACTTCAAGATAAAAAAATTGTCATTTTACAAATGCTTGGGCATTATTTGGACTTGTGATTAAATCTCACTTTTCCTCACCATTCTCAAAACAGATTCTTGTGTTGATTTTTCTTGAATATTTGCTAATGATATCCAGCAGACTTCATTAGATTCATTTGCATCAAACAAAATAGGTTGGCTATTATCTGCCCAAAAAAGATACCGAATATCATAATGAAAATGTCCAGGAACTCCTTTTTTATTTTCGGGAATTAAATGGACATCTATATCAAATATTTCATTTGGATTTGAATCGATTGGCGCTACGCCCGATTCTTCAATAATTTCGCGCACCGCAGCATCCCACACCGATTTATCTTCAGGTTCTATATGCCCTCCCAACTGAAACCAACTGTCCAAAGATTTGTGATGAGTAAGCAATGTTTGTGTTTTATCCATAGAAAGTACCCATGCCGAAGCCGTTACATGGCCTTCCAGCAGTTCTCGTTTCCAAAAATCTGTATTATTCTGAACAAAATCAAGGGTTTTGGTAGCATGAATATCCTCTGGATATTGCGCTAAATAATCTTGTAACTGTATGATAAATTTTGATACTTCCATCATTAATCCATTGATATTGTTAATTTTACATTCTCTTTCCCTACAATGGCTTCAAGCTTTGAAATACTTTCAGCCGAGACATCCAAAAGTACATTTCTAGACAAAAATGTCAATGCTTCCATCAACGGATTTTCTTTTACTTCGGGATCTTCTTGAATTTCAAGTTCCAAATCCTCTTCCTTATCCGAAAAATCCTCAATCACATTGCCCTCTTCATCCAACATTTCGCTATTGCCTTCTTTTGGGGCTATATTTTTGTCCGAAACTTGTACCCCATCCGTGATATTGAAATAAATTGTTGTCTTTCCTTTGTGCTCTAAGAAAAATGTTTTAAGGTCAAAAATCTTATTAGCGGTCAATATCTTCGCATCAATCAAAATATCCACTCTTCGTGTTTTTTCCCAAGCATTTTCCAATAAATAAATTTCTATAATTTTGTCAAATTCTATTTTATTGCCTCCATCTTTTGGGGTAAATTCGTCTTTCTTGATTTTCACAATCAAATACATACCATTTTTCAGAAAATTCTCGTATTTCAATAAATTTTCGCCTTTCAATCTCAAATCTATTCTGCTATTAAAATTGGATAATGAAAATCTACCATAACGTTTTCCTTGCTTGTCTATAGCAATATTTACCCCGCTTACCATTCCTGCCATGAGTACTGTTCCAGAGTTTATTCCAAATTTATCAAAATTTTGAAAACTACAGTCTTCAATAATTTTTCGATATGGATCTAGCGGATGACCACTGAGGTACATTCCCAAAACTTCTTTTTCTTTTTCCAAACGTTCCAGCACATTGAATTCTCCTAACTTGGGAGGCAACGGCTTGTCTACCATATTTACAAAAGTATCTCCAAAAAGATTGCCTCCACTGGACTGACTAGAGTTGACACTATTGGAAAACTTAATCAATCGTTCGATAAAAGATCCCTCTTTGTCCGAAACTATTTCATAATATTGTTCTCTTGAAATTTCATCAAAACAATCAAAAGCACCCCCCATAGCCAGTGGTTCCAACGCCCGTTTATTAACGACTGTAGAACCCAACCGAGATACAAAGTCATATATATCGGCAAATTCTCCTTTGAGCGCACGGTTCTCCTCCATTTCTTTTACCAAATTTTCTCCTACACCTTTGAGGGCAGACAATCCAAAACGAATTTGTCCTTTTTTATTCACCGTAAAACGATATGACGATTCATTAATATCGGGCCCCAAAACATCTATCCCCATTTTTTTGGCTTCTTGCATATATTTTCCTACCTCGTCAATATTATCCATATTGTTTGAAACCAAACCTGCCATAAACTCCGAAGGATAATGAGCCTTGAGATAGGCACAATGGTACGCAACCAATGCATAGCAAGTAGAGTGCGATTTGTTGAAGGCATATTGGGCATATCTTATTGGCCTTATCTTCGGGATGTCCATTAGATTTACAGCCCTCAATATAAATGGTATAAAGCTTATCCATTTCCTCTTTCACTTTCTTTCCCATAGCTTTACGAAGGCTATCGGCTTGTCCTTTTGTAAAATTAGCCAATTTCTGACTCAGCTGCATTACCTGTTCCTGATATACCATAATTCCATAGGTCTCTTCCAATATTTCTTTAGAAGCCTCTATATCATAGGTTACTTTTTCTCTTCCATGCTTTCTATCGATATAATTGGGAATATAATCCAGAGGGCCTGGTCTATACAAGGCATTCATGGCTATCAAATCGGTAAATCTATCGGGCTGCAAGCCTATCAAACTTTTCTTCATTCCGGGACTCTCAAATTGGAAAATACCATCGGTTTGTCCTTTTTTGAATACTTCAAATGTCAATTCATCGTCCAAAGGCAACGAAGCCAAATCTAAAACAAAACCATGTCTCAATCTAATTATTTCAACGATAGATTTTAGGATATTTAATGTTTTCAGACCCAAAAAGTCCATTTTGAGCAATCCCGCTTTTTCTACAAAACGGTTGTCAAATTGAGTTACCAGCATACTACTATCTTTGGCGGTAGCTACCGGAATCAATGTCTCCAAATTTTCTGGCGCAATAATTACACCACAGGCATGAACACCTGTATTTCTAACACTTCCCTTGAGTTTGATAGCATAATCAATGATTTTTTTGGCCGTTTCATCTTCTTTATACATTAGCTTCAAACCCTCTGCTTTTGCCACTTCATCGGGCTTCATGCCATTTTTCTTGTTTTTATACACCTCTTCATTGAGCAAATCTTTGAGCGCAATGCTATCGGGAACGGTTTTGGCTATTTTATTTACCTCAAAAAGGGGCACATCGAGTACACGCCCTACATCTCTAATGGCCGATTTTTCTTTCATTGTACCAAAGGTAATAATCTGCGATACATTATTTTTTCCGTATTTAGCCACCACATAGTCTAGCACGCTCTGCCTGCCTTCATCCTCAAAATCGATATCGATATCGGGAAAACTGACCCTTTCTGGATTGAGAAAACGCTCAAAGAGCAAGCCATACTGAAGTGGATCTACTTGTGTAATATCAAGACAATACGCTACTACACTTCCCGCCGCCGAACCCCTTCCTGGGCCTACCCACACATTCATTTTTCGTGCTTCGCGCAAGAAATCTTCAATTACCACGAAATAACCTTCAAATTTACTTGTAAAAATAGTAGACAATTCCAGTTCGATTCGTTCTATAGCATGCGCTGGAATAATATCGCCGTATTTTCGTTTAGCACCTTCATATACAAGGTGTCGCATCAAATCCTGCTGATCCTTAAAGTTTTCGGGAATGGTAAAATTAGGCATCATGATGTCTTTTACCAAATTGATTTTTTCTACTTTATCTACTATTTGTTGTGTATTTTCGAGAGTATAAGGCACATCGGCAAAAAGCGTACCCATTTCTTGCGTTGTTTTGAAGAAAAATTGGTCGTTTGGAAATCCAAAACGATACTCTTTGTTCATTCCATCCTCATCGCCGTCCGATTTGATAGGCGTTGATTTTTTTTCACCTGTATTGACACACAAGAGAATATCGTGCATTTCGGCATCGTCCTGCTCTACATAATGGCTGTCATTGGTACATATAGCTGGAATATTATAACGATGACTCCATTTGAGCAATATTTGATTCAAATCCTCTTGGCTCAGTCCTGTATTATTAATATTTTGAATATTATGACGTTGCAATTCGAGGTAAAAATCCTCTCCAAACAAATCCCACCATTTTTTCATTTCTTTTTCGCCTTCATCTTCTCCACTTGCCAGAATTGTCTGTGGAATTCGTGCTCCAATACAGCAAGAAGTAGCAATTAGCCCATTTTTATATTTCTTCAATAATTCCAAATCGATACGAGGATATTTTCCATACAAACCGTCTTTGTAGCCAAGGCTGCATAGTGTGGCTAAATTTTTGTAGCCTTCGGCATTTTTTGCTAACAAAAGCTGATGATAACGCTTATCTTTTTTGCCTGTACCCGCAAAAGACGTGATAGACATGTCTTCTACCATATAAAATTCGCAACCTACAATTGCCTTAACGCCCTGCTTGTTGCATTCATTTACAAATTCAAAAACACCAAACATATTGCCATGATCGGTAATAGCTACGGCGGGCATTCCATCGGCTTTTGCCTTGGCTACCATCTCTGCGATATTGGCGGCTCCATCGAGTACAGAATACTGTGTATGGCAGTGTAAATGGCTAAATTGGGTCATGATATTTTAATTTTATTGGCTAAAATAGAACGTTATACAGACAAAGTATGTCGATACAAAAATCTGCTTACAAAATTAAAACATTGTTTTTGGATTTTGATATTTAATTACAAAAAAATGCCTAAATGCCTATGAATTAAGGGGAAAAAAATTTGAAAGGGAATAATGAGATTTTAGTGCTGTATATAATTATTATAATGAACTATTTTGCTGCTAAATTTCATATTTTTCAGTTCAAAAACCGTTCCTTTTGGCGACATCAACGTACAATTAACTTCGCCTTCAATAAAGTCCCTATTTATATTAGAAATAACAATTTCGCCCATTTCTTTTTTATCAATAGTCATATTTCGTGTACTATACACCTCATTTTTGACAGTAAGCTGTATACTTTCTTTTTCATCCCAATTGCTATAAATTTTAATAGGCATTTTGGAATTTAATTTTTTTCCCGCTACAGAAATCGACATCCTAAAATCGCCACTCGTAGTCAATAGCCATGTAGCCAATTCTTGACTTTTATTTTCATCATCAATGCCCGAAGTAGCATACGCCGTAAGCAAAAAACCCTCCTTTTCTATAACTATAGTAGACTGTTCTATGGGTGCGGGGTTTATTTCTTTGCTAGGTACATTCAAGTCGTCCTTGGAGCATGAAGTGGAAAACAACATTGTAAACAAGAAAGGCTTGATTAATAGTTTAAACAAAAAAAATGTACTGGTAACACTGCTCAATACATAAAATTCTACACGATGAAATTTATCTATTAAAAAATTAAATGTGGCAGATTTGGTCATAGGACTATTTTTTCTACAAAAATAAAGTTCATTACAAAAATACAATTTGATTTTGTACGAATACCTACTTTTTTTTGACGAAAAATAATATAAAAACGTTATCCCAAACTTACTTATAAAATAGTCCATACCGTATAAGAATTTGTAATTTGGTCAATTATTGACCAAAACAAATTCTAGCACGGTATTATTATGTATTTTAAAAGGTTTAGATTTTATTTATATTTGTATAAGTTTAGTTTGGTAAATGCCGTCATAACAAGCAAATAGTACAATCGAGAAAAAC
>CAZUUI010000066.1:0-9482 GCA_964622955.1 uncultured Chitinophagaceae bacterium
AATCAAATTGGCTTTATATTGGGGGATTAATCTGTTGTTTCGCTTGATTAAAATAGGGATTAAAATCAATGAAATAAAGGATAAAACAAGGATTTGAATAGGCGATACAAAATGAAAAAGTGCTATCCCAATGCTATTTAAGTCGGATTTGAAGGGCAACTGATGGTCGCTTTCATTAATAGTACCTATATGTTTTTCGCCAAAATAGTGCATTTTCAAAAACTGTATAAAACTCAAGTTTTTGTATTGTGCCTTATGTTCTTGGAAATGCTCAATCAATCAAGGGATTTTTGCCAATTCCATTAAAGGCGTCTGCGTTACCACAAACACACTCAACAAAAACCACAAAAATAACTTTCTTAAAATCACGCTACAAAGGTAAAACTATTTTTTGATAAAGTGTAATTTTAATACTATTTACCCCCAATCCAAAAGAAAATCAAACTCCAAAAAAGGCAACCCGAAAACATAAAAAGGAAAATTCTGAGTTTGCTATTGGTGATTTGTATCGCTAAGATGACTCCTACAGGGATGGAAAGCAATACTGGGGAGAGCAAGGCTATTCCAATCATACCAAATCGTTTGCGGAAATGAATCATAGCACGGTTCCATTTTGAGAATTTCTTGGGGGCCGTTTTTTTGTATCGAATGGATAAATAGGTTTTTTTGATGATAGATCCAAAAAATGTATACATATACACTCCCAAAGCTCCGCCAAGGATATTAGCTATAAATGCGTGTGGTTTTTCTACTTCAAAATATAAAGCGGATATGAGTCCAAATCCAAATTTTACGATGGATAAAAAGAAAATAGTAACGATTTCTGTCCAATATTCAAGTGGATACATCGAAAAGAAGTCAGAAAACATATCGGATAGCTATATAAAATTTAAAAAGATAAAAACTTCTCAACTAAATTTTTTGAACCTAGTGCAATAGGGGTTCTTTGATGCAATTCGTTGGGTTCTATGTCTAAGATATTGACTTCCATATCGGTAGAACTTCCTCCCGCGTGCTCTTGAAGATATGCAAGGGGGATGCATTCGTACAATAGACGTAGTTTTCCTTTGGGTGACTTGGCGGTAGCTGGATAAATAAAAATCCCACCTTTTAATAAATTTCTATGAAAATCAGCTACCATAGAACCTATGTAGCGCATAGTCAGTGGTCTTGCGGTCTCTTTATCTTCAGCGGTACACCAGTCTACAAATTGAATCAAACGATTGTCCCACGTGCGATGATTGCCATAATTTACCGAAAATTGCTTGGCATTTTCAGGAGTTTTGATTTGATAATGCGAAAGACAAAATTCCCCAATCGATGGATCTAGCGTAAATCCATTGACACCATTGCCTGTAGAATATACCAGCATTGTAGAACTGCCATAAAGTACATAGCCTGCCGCTACAATATTTCTTCCTTTTTGAAAAAAATCTTTTTGAGTTACTTTATCCGAACTCAATCTACGCACTACTGAAAAAATAGTACCTATCGAAGCATTGGTATCAATATTGCTACTGCCATCCAATGGATCAAACAAAACTAAATAGTGGGAATCTTTTGCTTCTTCATTTTCAAAAACTTTGATATCATCTTCTTCTTCCGAAGCTACACCGGCGCATTGTCCGCCATTTTTTAAGAAAGAAATGAGGGTTTCGTTTGCAAATTCGTCCAATTTGAAAACTTCCTCACCTTGTATATTTTCTTTGCCAATTTTGCCCAAAATATCTACAAGTCCTGCTTTATTTACTTCTCTGTTAATGATTTTTGAAGCCAATCCTATATCGCGCAATAATTTTGACAAATCGCCGCTGGCATTGGGATAGCCTTTTTCTTCTTGAATTATAAATTCGTCTAATGTCATCCCCACACTTGGTTTCTTCATATTTATATTATTTATTTTTTAAAATTGAAATCGTTCGATTTTTTAATTTTTCTTATTAAAAAAATACAAATTTAGTCGATTTCTTTAATTCCTTATCAAAAATTATTCCAAAATGGTAGCCTGATTGCGCATTTCTTCCGATTTTTCTTTTCCCAAGTACTTTTCTATCCATTTATGTACCATAAAAAGTATAGGAATCATAAGAATAGCCACAATTCCTTTATACATATAATTATTGATAGAAACCGAAAGTACTTGAGCCCAACTCCAATTTTGACCAATTTTGAATGCGATGATTATTACTACAAAACTGTCTATAAACTGGCTTATCAATGTACTTACCGTAGCTCGAATCCATAGCGCATTGTTTTTTGAACGGGTTTTGAGTGCGTGAAAAACCGATGCGTCCAATAATTGTCCAATGACAAAAGCTACCAAAGAGCCTATAATGATATTTTGCCCTTGACCAAAAATATAGCGGAATGCTAAGTCTGAATTAGGAACGCCATTGGCTTTATTGACATCTATCCACCATTGAACGGGCGTAGCGTTAATAGCAAAATTAACAGCAATAAATGCATAAATAATTACTGCTACGGCTACGTACGTTAAGAATTTTACCGCCTTTTTGCCATAGAAATCATTGATAATATCGGTAAGCACAAATACTACAGGCCAAATAATGACACCTGCCGTAAAACTCAAATTCATTTCTTGACCAAATAACGAATAGGATAGAGGCGAAAATCCAAAACTACTTTCCAACGAAAAGATTTTTACACCGATGAATTCGGCTATCAGCGCATTGGCTACAAATAGACAAGCGAGTATGACAAATATTTTTTGTTCTTTTTTCATCTTTTATTTTTTAGAAATAAATATAAGTGACGCCGTCGCCTCCGTGTTCGGGTTCGGCGTGTGCTATTTTTGATATACTTTTGATACTGTTTATTGTTTTTAGGACTTCGCGCTTTAGATTGCCTCTTCCGTGTATGATTTTGGATTGAAATTTATTCTGAACCAAAGCGTCGTTGATGTATTTTTCCAGCTCTGGAATAGCTTCTGCCACAAACATTCCTCTCAAATCCAATTCATCAGATAGTTGAACTTTTTCAATACTTACTTTTCGTGGAGTATGCTGTTTTTTGATTTCATCATCGGGAACCAAAATCAAGTCGGAAAGCGGAATTGTAGATTTGATATTATCAAAAATTATAATAGCTTTTTTGCGTTCTATCTTTTCTATTTTGCCCATAGCTTGGGTTTGAATATATTTGACCCAACTGCCTATTTGGAAATTTTGATTGAGCGGGACATTATGAATTTGTTTGTATGTTTCCTTTATTTGTTCCGTATTTTCAGCAATTTTTTCTTGAATAAGTCTTCGTTCTTCTTTTATTTCTTCTTCTTTTTGTTGTTTTTTGAGTTCTTCGGCAAAAGCTGTAACTTCCTTTTCTTTCTCAATCTCCTTTTCATTTTGGAAAAGCATTAGTTCAAATTTGATTTTATTTCGCAGCAATTCCATTTCATTATTGACTTTGTTCCAATTTTTGATTTGTGATTTCAAATCCCTTTCGGCTTGCTCCAAATCTCTTTGTTTTTTGATTAAATCCTTTTCTTTAATCTCTAATTTGAGTAATAAATGGTCGTATTTTACTTGGTCTGTTTGAACTAACTTTTTTGCTTTTTCGATCAATGCTTCTTGAACGCCCATTTTTTTAGCTATATGAAAGGTATAACTACTTCCCGGTCTGCCAATTGACAATATGTAGAGTGGCTCTAATTTTTGTTCATCAAAAAGCATCGAGGCATTAGCGATAAAACGATTGTCATCGGCAAATTTTTTCAACGCACCAAAGTGAGTCGTCACTACGGTAAAACTTTCATTTTCAATACACTTGTCAAGTACTACTTGAGCCATTGCTGAGCCAAAACTAGGGTCGGTACCCGTTCCCATTTCATCAAATAAAATGAGCGATTTTGTATTGGATTTTTCTACGATTTCCTTCCAATTTTTAAGTTTGGAAGAATAGGTGCTCAATTCATCTTCCAGTGATTGATTATCGCCAAAATCGCCAAAAAAGCTCTCGAAAATTGGCAATCTTGACGTGCTTTCTACAGGAATTGGAATGCCATATTGATTCATCATTGCTAGCAATCCAATAGATTTGAGCGTAATGGATTTTCCCCCAGCGTTAGGTCCCGAAATCATTAACATTCGCAATTCTTTGGTGATTTCTAATGAAAAAGGAACTGTTTTTTTGCGTTCTGCTTCATTTTTATATTTCAATAGTGGGTGAAAACCTTTTTCTATTTTTACGTGGGGCGAAAGTGAAATTCCGTGTCGGCTACATTCCATTTTTATAGCCCATTGCGCCTTGGCTTGAATATGGTCAAAATGTGCTAAGAAATGCTCATATTGTAGTAGGAGATTCTTATATTTTGCAATTTTTTGTGTGAGTTCTCTCAGTATACGAAGGAGTTCTCTTTTTTCTTCGCGGTCTATATTTAGGGCATCGTTGTGTAATGCAATTACTGCTTCGGGTTCGATATAAATAATTTTACCGCTTTCCGATTCATCGTGAATAATTCCTTTTATTTGTCGTTTCTTTTCAGCCAAAACCGCCAAAACTCTTCGTCCATTTCGAATACTTTCGCCCGTTTCTGCCAAAAAATCAAGATTCCGATAATGGTTCACTTGACTTTTAAAAACCTTATCTATTTCTTTGAAAATGGTGTTTTTTTGTACTCTAATCTCCTGCAATAACTTGGAAGCATTATCTTTTACTTCGCCCTTTTCATCGATGACTTGATCTAGAATTCGATAGACTTCCTTGTCGTAATATTGACTAGAAGCTAGAATATAAAGTGTTTTCCAACCTTCATAGTTGTTTTTTTCGCTAAAGAAAAGCTTGATTTTTTCTACATTTTCAACTACTTTTTTGATTTTCAAAAAATCGTTGGATTCTATAAAATAGTTTTCTATTTCGCATTTTTCAATGATAAAATCAATCTGATTTAATCCAAAAAAAGGAAATTCCAAATGCTGTTGAATAATAGTTTTAAATTCAAAAACTTTATCAAATTCTTCGTCTAGTTTTGTTTTGTTTGTCTGCAATTTCTGGGATTTCAGCCAATTAATTCCTATTTCGGAATAATGAAACTTTGATAAAATGTCAATAACTTTATCAAATTCAATTTTGGATTTAAATTCTTGAAGTGCTTTTTCTTGCTGCGCCAATTACAATAATATTTAGATTACAAAAATATTGTTAAAAGTCCAAAAGGCCATTTAATTTTTTATAAAATTCAGAAAATTAAGCATTTTTAAAGCTAGTTTAATTTCTTTTTTAAATATATTTGCACCTTATTAAAGAAAATTGACAATATTAATGAGCGAAAAAACGCCTTGGTTTTCAAATTGGTTTGATAGTGAGTTTTATCACATCTTATATAGCGATAGAAATCATAATGAGGCTGATTTATTCGTAAAAAAGCTCGTAAATTTTTTTCAAATCGCTAAGAATCAATCTATTTTGGATTTAGGATGCGGCAAAGGAAGGCATTCGTTTTCGTTGGCTCAATTTTCAGATGCTGTTACAGGAATAGATTTATCCAAAAATTCTATTTCGTATGCATCTTCACATTCCAATGAAATCAATCCTGTATTTGAAGTGGCCGATATGCGCAGTTTTAGCCTCAATAATACATTCGATTTTGTATTTAATTTATTCACTTCATTTGGTTAGTTTGATACACTTGACGAAAATATTCAAGTGCTCAATTGTATAGCATCGCATCAGAAAAGTGGAGGTGTTTTGTTGATAGATTACTTAAATAGTGATTTGGTTCGTGCAAATGGGGAATCAAAAATGACAAAAACGATTCAAGGAATTGATTTTCATCTACATAAATATCTTACTGATAATCATGTTTTTAAAAAAATTAATTTTGAGCATGATGGTAAGCAATATGAGTTTGAAGAGCGAGTACAGTTGTTCCAAAAAAATGATTTTGAGAAGATTATAACGGATTCTGGGTATGAAATTTTGAATGTATATGGAAATTATAATATGGATTTGTATCAAAAATCCTCTGATAGAATGATAATTGTTTCTAGAAAAAAGTAAATTTAGCAGATGAAAATTAAAAGTATTGTTTGGATTATAGGATTTGCCATGTTTTCAATGATTGGATTGATAGTATTGCAGTTTAAATGGGTAAATGAGGCATTTATACAGCGAAGAAATACCTTTGATCAATCGGTGTATTCTGCCCTTTCAAAATCGTTGACGGAATATGAAAAATATGCCACTTTCTCTTTTTTTAATAATAATACGAAAGATCTAAATAATTACAACAAAACTGTAATTTTTACTAAAAATATTGATAAATCGGGAAGTGTAGATTATGGATACAGTCTAAAAGATACGACAAGTACTTTTTATAAAACATTAACTACGGAGCTTAAAATACCTAAAGACTTATTGGAAAAAGTGGGTCCAAATGAGTTAGCAAAAATTCAAAGTCAATACAATGAATTTAATAGTAAATGGCGAAATCAGGCAAAAATATTGCTCTATGAAAGTACGTGTGTAGATGAGAAAATAAATGCAGATAGTTTGAAAAATTTCATAACCAAAGCACTAAAAGAACAAAATATTACTCAAAAATATAAGATCACCATTTTAGATGGAAAAACAAAAGGTGTTATATACAGCGATTTTAAATATTTGAATAAAGGAATTATTGATAAAAGCTATCGTGCGAGACTTTTTCCTGAAAGCATCTTTAATAATTACGCCATTTTGTTATTGAATTTTCCTAATAAAAATGACTTCATTTTTCAATCGATGTATGGATTGTTTATGGCGTCGCTTACTTTTATTATCATTATTATCGTTACCTTCTTTTCTACGGTTTATATTATATTTAAGCAGAAAAAACTGAGTAATATGAAAACCGATTTTATTAACAATATGACTCATGAATTGAAAACACCTGTAGCAACTATTGCGCTGGCTAGCAATATGATACGAAATGAAAAAATTCAGGAAAATAAAGAAAAATTAAATAGATATGCCGATATTATAAAAGAGGAAAACGATAGACTCCTTAATAATATTGAAAAAGTATTACAAGCAGCTAGATTGAAACGTACAAAAATGAAATTGCGGATTTCGGATATCGATATTCATCAAATTATATTGGAAAAACAAGCAAATCTAAATTTATTAATGGACGAAATTGGAGGACAGATTGTTTTAAATTTGGATGCAAAGGAAAGTGTAATAGAAGGGGATAAAATTCATATAGTCAATATTATTAATAACTTGATAGAAAATTCAATTAAATACTGTAAAGAAGACGTTCCTTTAAAAATAAATATTACAACTAAAGATGCATTTCAAGGCGTAGATATTATTATTGAAGATAATGGAATAGGAATGCCTGGCGATGTTTTATACAAAATATTTGATAAATTTTATCGAGTTCCAACGGGAAATATTCATAATGTTAAAGGATTTGGACTGGGACTAAATTATGTAAAAGAACTCACCGAATCGCATTATGGCAGGGTAGACGTATACAGCCAAGAAGGAAAAGGTAGTATTTTTACTGTGTATTTTCCTCATCATTATCAAGGCGTAATTAATGAAGAGGAAGAGTCTTAGTTTTCCACAATTTGTCCACCAAAAAATATCAAATTGTGTAAAAGTTGTACTTTCATTTGTTTGAGTTATCAGATTTTAATTATAAAAAATTGATTTATAATTGATTAATATGTTAATATTTTAGATAAATTTTGTTTATAAATATAACTTTAAATACAAATTTTGTGCCTTAAATTTGCAATCTAATTTTAATAAATAGTATACAAGCAATTTAATGAAGATTACATATTATGGTCATTTTACTTTTTTAATAGAAACGTTAGGCAAAAGGCTGCTTTTTGATCCTTTTGTTTCGGGTAATCCTTTAAACAAAGATTTTGATATTTCTTCAATCCAAACTGATTATATTGTTCTTTCGCATGGTCACGGCGATCATTGTGTCGATGTAATGGAGGTTCACAAATCAAATCCAAATGCCACGCTTATAGCCATGTATGAAATTACGGATAGGTGTCAGAAAAAAGGGTTTCAATCGGTTCATCCAATGAATATTGGCGGAAAAAGAACGTTTGATTTTGGTACAATCAAAATGGTAAATGCAGTGCATTCGAGTATGATGCCCGATGGTAGCTATGGCGGAAATCCGTGTGGCTTTTTGATTCAAAATGAAGAGGGTAGTTTTTACTTTTCGGGAGATACTGCTTTGCATCAAGATATGAAATTGATACCATTATGGGCATCCAAATTGGATTTTGCTATATTGCCCATAGGCGATAATTTTACAATGGGCTATGAAGATGCATATATTGCTGCCGATTTTGTTCAAACAAAAAAGGTAATAGGAGCGCATTTTGATACGTTTGGCTATATCGAAATTGACAAAGAAAAAGCCAAGAACTATTTTAATGAAAATGGAAAAGAATTAATACTTATAGAACTCAATCATTCAATTAACTTATAAATAATACGAAGTGGGAAAAATTATTTCAATTGCAAATCAAAAGGGTGGTGTAGGAAAAACAACTACTTCTATAAATTTAGCAGCTAGTCTAGCAGCTTTGGATAAAAAAACGTTGCTTATCGATGCCGATCCACAGGCAAACTCTACATCGGGATGTGGATTTGATCCTAAATCAATTACTAAAAGCTTGTACGAGTGTATGATTGATGATTTGGATCCAAAAGAAGCAATTAAAGATACCGATACGCCTAATTTATTCATTCTCCCTTCTCATCTAGATTTAGTTGGTGCTGAAATAGAGTTGATCAATCATGAAAATAGAGAAATGATTCTCAAAGATAAGTTGGCAAAACTTAAATTGGAATATGACTATATTATCATTGATTGTTCACCTTCTTTAGGTTTAATTACAGTAAATGCACTTACCGCTTCGGATAGCGTTATTATTCCAGTACAATGCGAATATTTTGCCTTGGAAGGATTAGGAAAATTGCTCAATACCGTAAAGATTGTTCAAAAACGATTGAATCCAGCGTTGGATATCGAGGGGTTGTTATTGACTATGTATGATTCTCGTCTTAGATTGAGCAATCAAGTAGTAGAAGAAGTAAAACAACATTTTGATTCGCTTGTGTTTAATACCATTATTCACAGAAATTCAAAAATTAGCGAAGCACCAAGCTTTGGAAAACCAGTAATTGCTTTTGATATAGAAAGCAAAGGTGCTGCCAACTACTTGAGCCTTGCAAAAGAATTGGTAGAGAATAATGAAAAAGTAAAAGAAGAAGGAAAATAGCATAAAGATAGCGTTTGTCTTTATTTATAAAATAAGTTTATGGCCAAAATGAATCAAAAAAGAGAATTAGGAAAAGGAATCAGAGCCTTATTGGGCGAAATAGATAATGAAATTAACGACGGACAAATCGATAAAAATTCCGTACTCAATAATCCAAAAGGATCCAGTACTTCTATGGTTTCGATACATTCCATAGAAGTGAATCCGTTTCAACCTCGTGTCAAT
>CAZUUI010000067.1:0-9227 GCA_964622955.1 uncultured Chitinophagaceae bacterium
GTGTGCCGCCACTTCCCGTAATGGTTATTTTTCCATTTGAACCATTAAAACAGCTCACACTGTCTACCAAATACGATGCCGAAAGTTTTGTAGGCTGCGCTACCGTTACTGTTCTTGTAAACAAGCAATTATTGGCATCTTTTATTGAAATTGAATAATTATTTGCTGGAATATTCACAAAACTATCCGCGCTAGTAAATGTAATAGCATTTCTACTAAATGTATAGGGCGTTGTACCTCCTACTCCTGTCAGCTTGATCTTTCCTGTACTATCCCCAAAGCATTTGGTCATGGTAGATACTGAATTGAAAAACAAGGAATCGGGCTGAGTAATTGTAACGGTAGCCGAATCTTTACATCCTTTGGCATCGGTTACCACTACTTTTTTACTTCCAAAATTCATCCCTACTGCACTATCCAAGGTAGAGCCATTTGACCATAGATAAGTGTAAGGAGATTTTGCTTGCGAAGCCACTACTTTAGCCGCACCAGTACTCTGTCCAAAACAAGACACATTTCTTATGATGGATGTATTTAACGTCAATTTTGTAGGTTCAAATAACGTCAAAGTTACAGAATTTGTACAATTTTTCGAGTCTTTTACCCAAAAAGTATGCTTACCTGTATCTAATCCATTATAAATATTAGAAGTACCATACGTTATATTATCTTTTGAGAATGTATAGGGTCCTTTTCCTCCACTAGCCAGCAAAGTTACTTTTCCATTTGCGATTCTATTACAAGTAATTGAATCTATCAGCGCATTGAGTCCCAATTGAGGATTTTGGCTCAATACTACATTTGTATCAATCAAACAATTATTTATATCTCTAATTTTTACATTATAGGTATTTGCACTCAAGTTACTAAAAATGTTGGTAGCGACCGGAGCAAAACCATTTAAAGAGTAATTGTAAGTTGGAGTTCCTCCATTAGTCGTAATTGTAATTTTTCCATTAGATCCATTAAAACAGCTCACACTATCTACCACAAAAGATGCAGTCATTTTTGTAGGTTGTGTAATAGTTATAGTGCTTTCAACCTCACACCCAATATTATCTCTTACTGAAGCATTAATGGTTCCTGCACTTAATCCTGTAAAACTATCAATTGTGGAATAACTAGAAGTGCTTAACTTAAATTGGTAAGGCTGTGTGCCTCCTGTTGCCAAAAGTTTTAATCTACCTGTAGCATCGTTAAAACAATTAAGTGTATACCTTCTATTTGAAAACACAATGGAATCTCTTGTAAATGAAATTGAATCTACACAAAATGCAGTATCTCTAACATAAACTTTAGTAGTCCCAAATGGAATCAAATCTAGAAGCGAATTTGAAGACATTGCATTCAATGATTTTCCATACCATATAGGAGCAATTCCATTTTTTGTTTTAATGTTAACTTTTCCAGAAAGTGAGGAATTAAAACATCCTGAAAATATAGTAGAATCAATCTTTATAGGAGGTCTTTTGGCTATATAAAAATGCATAGTATCATTAAGACAATTTATAGTATCAACTATTTTGACTACTGAATATTTTCCAGAATCAGTTATAGTTCTATATCTGGTCTTATTATTTACATTTAGCCAATTATAACTTATGGCTGAGAGTGCATCTAATGTTTTAGTATTTAAACAATTTAATGTATCAAATTTATTAATAACATTGAAAACGCTAGGTCTTGTTCTAACTTTTACAGAGTCAGAAACAGTCAAAATTGCCGTTGGACAAGAGCTATTTATTATGGCTTGAGCTCTATAAAACATTGAATCTTCTAAAGGACAAATTGACAATTTAGTACCTGTACCCACAAGACTATTATTTTTATACCAATTAACAACAAATGGATAATTAATCCCCGATGGAGAAAAACGAACGGCATCATTAGACACTGGCCAAATAGAAGCATTCCTTCCTGGAGTCACTGAGAATTCAGTACCATTACTACCTTGCAAGCCTTGAGTAGATACTTTTACATAATTTGGACAAGATGGATTAGGTGCAGGTTTTGTCCCAACATAAACATCAATTATGTTAGATGTTTCATACAAAACAATTTTCATATTAAGTTTACTATTTGCACATGCAGCTCCAAAATAAGAGCAATTAATCCATTTAACAATTAACGCTCTAAATGGTGCGGTCCCAACAGTTTCATAAGTTATAGTTCCCGTACTAAATGATTGTGAAACATCAATATCCATCCAAGCACCATAAATACAATTTGGCGGTCTCTGAGATGAAAACGTTAAAGGTAATGGTACAGCATCATAAGATGAATATTCTCCTGCAAAAGAACTCGTAAAGCTAATAAATCCATTAGGTGATATCACAAAATTTGAATAAGTGTTTCCAAAAAAACAAAAATTAAATCCTATTGGAAAAAGCGGGGAAGCATAATCATCAGCTGTAGCACCCCATGAAGTAGCTACACCACCTGTTTCACAGGGCAATGAAGAGACATATGGAATTGTAGAAACCGCATAACTTGTTGTAGCTTTTAATGAGGGTACACTTGCAAATAAATCTAGACAAGTACCTCTACATATTGTTGTGTCAACTTTATTAACAGCATTAGAGTCAGGACGGGCTTGAAAACGAATCAAACTACAGTTTTGAGAGAAAACCGTAACGCAAGATATAAAAAAAATGCAAACAAGAAAATATCTCATCTAAAACATAGCTTTTTAAAAAATTATTATAATCAAAAATCACACCAAAACACAAAATTAAATAAAAATTAACCAAATACAATCTTTTAATTGTTAAACATGTTATAATTTTCCCATATCCGAAAAACTATAAAATTCATTATTCCCAATAATCAAATGGTCAGACACCTGAACATCAATCAATTGCAATCCTTTTTTTATTTTATCAGTCAATAAAATATCCGATTCGCTTGGCAATAAATTCCCCGAAGGATGATTGTGTGCGAGTATAACAGCAGAAGCCAAATTCATCAAAGCCATCTTGCCTATGAGTCTAATATCCACTACAGTAGCGCTAAGTCCACCTTCCGAAATTTTTTCTAACTTTATAGGTTTCATAGCTCTATTCAAATACAAAACCACAAAATTCTCTACTTGCAACCCCATAAAATAGCGCTGCATATACTCAAAAGCCTTTTGGCTCGAATTGATCATTTCAATTTTCTCATTAGGTTCCGACATTCTTCTGAGTCCAAGCTCTAAAGCAGCTGCTATAGAAATAGCTTTTGCCTCGCCAATTCCTTTATACTGCATCAATTCTTTGAGCGAATATTTCCCCAAAGTATCAATTGAATTATCAGCATCTTTTAATATTCGCCGTGCTAATTCTACCGCATTTTCTTCGGCATTGCCCGAGCTCATTATAATAGCCAAAAGCTCTGCATTAGTCATTGCATTTTTTCCTTTTTCTAAAAATTTTTCTCTAGGACGATCCTCTTCACTCCAGTTTTTTATTGACATAGATGGCTTGTTTTTTGCTAAATATAGACACAAAGAAACTAAAAAATTAAAAAATAATCCTCAAAAACTAAAAAGACCCTTAATTTTGTATAGTATGAGAAAAAATATCTACATAATTTCGGGCGAATCTTCGGGCGATGTTCACGGGGGAAATTTGGTAAAAGAAATCAAACAAATTCATCCCGAACTCGACATTTATTGTTGGGGAGGCGAACGTATGCAACAAGCAGGCGCTGTGCTACAAAAACATTACAAAGAATTGGCTTTTATGGGTTTTGTAGAAGTAGTCAAAAATATTTTCACTATTTTAAAGAATTTCAAAGAAATAAAAGCCGATATTTTGGCAAAAAAGCCAGAGGTAGTCGTGCTAATTGATTATCCTGGCTTCAATTTAAGACTTGCTAAATGGCTGAAAAAACACAATTTCAAGGTTATATACTATATTGCCCCACAAGCTTGGGCGTGGAAAGAGGGTCGCGTAAAAGATATAAAAAAATACACCGACGAACTTCTTGTCATTCTTCCTTTTGAAGAAAATTTTTTCAAAAAATTTGGGATTAGAACTTCCTTTGTAGGACATCCTTTGCTTCAAGAAATCAAAACACATAGCACTACTTTAGAAAACAAAATCGCATTATTGCCCGGCAGTAGAAAACAAGAAGTCACTTCGATATTGCCGATAATGCTAGAAATGCAAGCCCATTACCCCAATTATACCTTTCAAATAGCAGGAATGAGGCATTTAGGAGCGGATTTTTATAAATCAATAATAGGCAATATTCCCTGCGAAATAATATGGAACAATGCCTCAAAAGCCATAGAAGGTGCAAAAGTTGCATTGGTATCCTCGGGGACAGCAACACTAGAAACCGCACTTTTAAAAACTCCTCAAATAGTATGCTATAAAAGCAGTAGGCTCAATTATGAAATTGGAAAACGAATTATCAAAGTACCTTTTATTTCATTGGTAAACCTCATTATGGATCGCGAAGTAGTAAAAGAACTCATCCAAAATCAACTCAACCCTCATCAGCTAAAAATAGAAATAGACAAATGCCTAGATGCTACAAATAGAACCGAAATGTTGAATAAATATGAACATTTACGTGAAAAATTAGGCGAAAAAAATGCGTCTAAAGAGGTGGCAGCAGTAGTTTTGAGTTATCTGAAATAACTCATTTCAAAAAAGTTATACACATTTAATTAAAAAGTTTTATTTTTGCGCCTCCAAATCGACTCGTAAATTCGAGTCAACAATAAATTTAACCTAAAAAAACAGTAAGATGAATCGTTACGAATCAACCATCATCATTACTCCGGTACTATCGGACGAAGATGTAAAAAACAAGTTGAAGTCTTTCCGTGACTTTCTTGAAAAAAACGGCGCAAAAAACATCGATGAGGAATTTTGGGGTTTGAAAAAACTTGCTTATGCCATCGAGAAAAAAAGTACAGGTGTGTATCACTTATTTGATTTTGAAGCACCAACCGATTTAGTTGAAAAACTAGAAATCCAATACAAAAGAGATGAGTCAATCTTGAGATTTATGACTATCAAATTGGACAAATACGGTGTGGAATATGCTAATAAAAGAAAAGAAAATTTAGCGGGAAAGAAAAAAGCAAATAACAATAAAAAAGAGGAGGGAACCCATGAGTAAAGCAAATCAAAGTATTAGATATCTAACTACCTTAAAGTTAGGCCAAAAAAGCAAAAAATATTGCAGATTCAAAAAAATGGGCATCAAGTTTATCGACTACAAAGATGCTGGTTTTTTATTGCGTTTTGTAAATGAGCAAGGTAAAATATTGCCTAGAAGACTTACAGGAAACTCTTTGAAATATCAAAGAAAAGTGGCGCAAGCGGTAAAAAGAGCTAGACAAATAGCGTTGATGCCTTATGTAACCGATTTGTATAAATAATTTGTAGGAAAAATTAAAATCGAATAGAAATGGAAGTAATTTTAATAAATGACGTAGAAAAGTTGGGATATGCTGACGACGTGGTAAACGTAAAGCCAGGATATGCTAGAAACTTCTTAATCCCAAATGGATTGGCAGTAGTAAGCAATGCTTCAAACTTGAATCTTTTGAATGAAAGAATTAAAAGAAGAGACAAAGTAGAAGCAAAACAATTAGCAAATCTTCAAGCAGTAATAGGCAAATTGGCTGAAACAAAATTAGAAATAGGGACAAAAGTAGGTGGAAATGGAAAAATCTTTGGATCGATTTCTGCCATCCAAATTTCTGAAGTATTGAAAGGCAAAGGCGTAGAAATTGATAGAAGAAAAATTTCTGTAAAAGAAGGCGATATTAAAGAGGTAGGAAGCTATACCGTAGTAATTGCTCTTACAAAAGAACAATCTGTAGAATTGCCATTAGAAATATTTGCTGAATAATGCAGGAAAAGAAAAAATTTCTTAATTAAAAAAAAGATAAGCCGAACACTTAAACGAAAATGAGTGTTCGGCTTTTTTGTTTAATCTATAAAAATTATATAATATGAATACCAATTTTGATGAAAATTTGAACGTATGGGTAGAAAAGAAAAGAGAAGCTTTAGAATTAAGCAACATCTGCTCTACTCTAGAATTTGACAAAAAAACAGATTTGGTGCTTTTTAGACGAAAATTATCGGACAAAAGCGTAACCGAAATTATCAACTATCACGAATATGCGGTACAGTTTGCAGATATGGCTATTGACGTAGCTACTACGCTTACAATTGCTAGAGAAATAGCTAAATTAGATTTGGCACCTTCCAGAATAGACTTGGGTAGATTGGCAAAAGAATGGATACAAGAGGGCAGCAATTATAGCTCTGCTGCTGATTTTGTAAATAACAAATTGCAAAATTTCATTGGAAAAGACAAAAAACAAATCGAGCCAAAAGATGTAGTTCTTTTTGGATTTGGAAGAATTGGCAGACTGGTAGCTCGTATGATTAGCGAAGAAAGTGGTTCGCAATTGCGATTGAAAGCCATTGTTATTCGTATGAAAAACGAAGAAGAACTCATCAAAAGAGCCTATTTGCTCAAAAAAGATAGTATTCATGGTCAAATGAAAGGAACGGTAGCCTATGATGTAGAAAAAGGAATTTTGATTACAAATGGACAACAAATCAAAGTAATTACAGAATCGGATCCTGCTAATATCGACTATACTCAATATGGTATTAACGATGCGCTTTTGATTGATAGCACGGGGGTATTCCGCACCGAAGAGCAATTGAGCCAACATCTAAAATCAAAAGGTATAGCAAAAGTATTATTGACCGCTCCAGGAAAAGGCTCTATGCCTAATATCGTATATGGTGTGAATCACAAAGAATTTGATATTACAAAACACAATATTTATTCTGCGGCTTCTTGTACTACCAATGCTATTGTACCTGTTTTGAAAGTTTTGGATGAGACTTATGGCATTGAAAGCGGGCATATTGAAACAGTTCACGCCTTTACAAATGACCAAAACTTGGTAGACAATTTCCATAAAAGTTCAAGAAGAGGTCGTTCGGCTCCAATGAATATGGTTATTACCGAAACAGGGGCTGCAAGTGCGGCTGTAAAAGCACTTCCTCAATTGAAAGGAAAATTGACTGCGAATGCGGTTCGTGTTCCTATTCCAAATGTTTCGTTGGCTATTTTGGCATTACGATTGAAAAAAGAAACTTCGATAGAAGATATGAATGCTACAATCAAAAATGCAGCTACTCATGGCGATTTGATTGAGCAAATTGACTATTCGGTAAGTACAGAGCTAGTGAGTACCGATGTAATAGGAAATTCTCATGCACTAGAATATGATAGCAATGCTACTATTATTAGTGAAGATAAAAAAAGTGCTACTATCTATGCTTGGTATGACAATGAATTTGGATATACGTGTCAAGTAATTCGTTTGGCAAAATATATTTCTAATGTAATTCGTTTGACTTACTACTAAGATTCAACTTTTTTTCAAACAAATAAATGAAAGCCAATTGATTACAAGTCGATTGGCTTTTTTGTTATTCCATAAATTACACATATTTGCTAAAAATATAAATAGTTAAAACAAATAAAATAGTATTTTTGCAGGAATACATAATATTTCATATATGAAAAATCTTTTATTGTTCTTATTTATTTCTTTTCAATTTGTAGGAAATGCACAAGCCAATAAGGACGTAATGGGAACTTGGCTCTCGGAAAACACGAAACAAAAAGTGAAAGTATTCTATCTGGAAAGCACAAAAAAGTATTATGGAAAAATAATGTGGATGTACGAAGATGACCAAGAGGCAGGTAGAACGATGCTGGACGTAAACAATCCCAATCCAGCATTGAGGAATAGACGTATGACAGGAACCTTGATGATGCTAGACTTTGAACAAGAGACCAAATATAAATTTAGAGGCTACGTTTATGACCCTATTTCTGGAAAAAAATACCGTTGTCTTCTTACACTAAGGCCCGATTTCAAGACAGCAGAAATTCGTGGCTATATATTCCACCCATGGATAGGTAGAACTGAAATTGCAACTAAAATTTCGGATTAATTATGTCGCAATATACCGCATTTGAAGAAAAACTCAATTTTTTGAGTCATTTGATGGGTTTATTAATTTTTTTAATAGCTTGTCCTTATATGCTTTTTAAAGCTATTCTTTCTCACAATCCTTCCAATCTAGCAGGACTTATTATCTATTCGGTAGGATTAATTGCAGTATATGCTACATCCAGTATGTATCATTATATAAAAAATACCGAATTAAAACTAAAATTCCGAACCCTAGACCACATGGCTATTTTTTTGCTTATTGGAGGAACTTATACGCCGGTAGTCAATAAATTTATTCCTAATCCATTAGCGACTATATTTCTAACCATATTATGGATTATACTCATTTTGGGAATTTTTATGAAGTTCTTTTTTACGGGACGCTTCAAAGCTTTTTCGGTTGGATTATATGTTTTCCTGGGCTGTATGGTACTCTTTATTATCAAGCCCGTAGTAGAAATAATGCCTCACGATATTTTTATTCTAATTTTATTAGGAGGATTATCTTATTTGGTGGGAGTACTTTTTTACATTCAAAAACATCGCAAATATACGCATTTAATTTGGCATTTGTTTGTACTTACGGCTAGTATTTTTCACTATGTAGCTATTTATAAGACTACATTTGATATATAAACTATCTTATACCGGTTATACAATGAATATAGACCAATTTTAATTGTCCTATTTGCTTGTTATAACGGTATTTATCACTCTAAACTTATGCAAATACAAATAAAATTTAAATGTTTTAAAACACGTTTAATAGGTTGGACTATTTTGAAAGTAAGATTGGTATTAAAGTTTCTTTTGATTGTACTATCTTGTTATAAAGGCATTTATCACAAAAAAATTTGGACTATTTTATAGGTATAAAAAAAGAGCCTCGCAATTGCGAGACCCTCTTGAAAAAATTATAAAGAATTGGAGATTAGAACCAATTAGCCCAAGTAGGCTTTGAAGCACCATTTCCAGCTCCAGTTGTAGTTCCTTCTGTAGCTACTGCAGATACATCCGTAGTAGTATTTGCGGTTGTAGTACCTTTTGTTTTGGTAGTTACATCATTAAATTGAACATTATTTACTTTCAAAGAACCTGCAGTTAGATTAGCAATAGTTTCATCGTGTTGAACACCTATTCCTACTGTATATCCTTGTACATACGCATTAGTAATAATAGATTTAACACCTCTTCTCAAAAAAATACCTTCTTTTTGAGATCCTGATGTAGG
>CAZUUI010000068.1:0-9227 GCA_964622955.1 uncultured Chitinophagaceae bacterium
ATTCCAGTCGTTGAATTTATTGATTTTATTCCAAATACTCATTTTGCCTTCCTCTTCGAAAATTATCTCAGTTGAAATTTATCGGGAATCTTTTTTCACCATTAGATTCATAACATCATTCAAAATGACCGTGAATTTATTCTCTCTTTTTTTAAACCTATAGCTATTGATAACTCAAAATCTAACGTCTAATATCTCAAATCTATTATCTAAATTCAAAAAAACCTACCTAATTTTTTTCAAGAAACAACCTGGAAAATCGGCTTTAATTTTTTCAATATAATCGCGTGTTTCTTTTTCGGTCATAAAATTACCCAAATACGCAGCATATTTGCCTGTAGATGTTTCTACATATTTTATGTATTTGCCCGTAGTATTAGACTGGTCATATTTGCTACTAGGCTGACTAAAGGCACCAATTTGTATGGTATAATTACCAACATCAATCATACCGTTTGGAATTTCAAGTGGTTTTGCAATCACTTCTGATGATATGTTTATTGCGTTATTTTTTAGCACCACTTTGTCTGCCAAATTTTGGTCGGCTTTTGACGCAATTACATTATTGTCTATACCTATGATTTTAAACTCCGTTCTTCTATTCTTTGCGTGGTCTTCTTCACTACAAATTGCTGTATTAACACAATTATTTGCCAATTGCGATTCGCCATAGCCCTTTGCTACCATTCTTTTTTGTGAAATGCCACTATTGACAAGATATTGTACCACTGCTTCCGCTCTTTTTTGCGATAATTCTCTATTGTATTCATCACTTCCACGGCTATCGGTGTGTGAACCCAATTCTATGATAAGTTCAGGATTCTCGGTTAAAATAAAAACCAATTTCTCCAAATTTGGTTTTGCATTTTCTACAATGGCCGCTTTGTTGAATTCATAGTATATATTCTTGATTTCAATGGCTTTATTCATTGTTTTTTTATTCAAAAATGCGGTGTACGTTTTTTGTGAAGGATCTAGATCATTAAAAGAGGTTTTGATATATCCTTCTTTTTCTGCTACTAAGGTATAATGATGCTTTGGATTTACCACGGCATCTACCATACCGTTTGACTGTGTTTTTAAGAATGCTGGTGCATCTATATCTATATCAAACAATCTCAACGACACATCGGAAAGCGTTTCTTTTGTCTCTTCGTCTCGAACGATGATACGAAACTTAGGTTTTTCTTCTGCTACAGGTTCTTTGTCTTTCAATTCAAATTGATAAATATCGTCCAGTCCTTTTCCTTCCAATCGGTTTGAAGTAAAATAGCCATAATCTTGTTTTTCGGTTTTATACATCAGCGAAAAATCGTCAAAAGACGAGTTGAGCGTATTTCCCATATTTTTGGGTTCTTGAAAATTCCCATTTTCTATTTTCGACACAAACAAATCCAATCCGCCAAATCCAATATGGCCTTCGGATGCAAAAATCAACTCATTTTTGAAGCTTATATAAGGAAACATTTCATTGCGAGTAGTATTGATTGCTGGCCCTAGATTTACAGGTTTACCCCATTTTTTACCCTCTATTTTTTCACAATAATAAATATCGGTTCCTCCTATTCCACCGGGCATATCGGATACAAAATAGAGCCTATTGCCATCGCGGCTCATACAAGGGTGTCCTACCGAATAGTTGGGATTGTTGTATTCAAAATCTTCGCTAGAGGTTACTGTACTTGAATCTGAAAGACTCATAATAACGATTTTCAACTTCGAAATTTTTTCCTTATTTCCTACCAAATCGTTCTTTTTTACATAATTTTTGGTAAGGTACAATTTGTTGTTATTGATATCATAATACGTAGAACCTTCGTGATACATCGCTTCATTAAGATTCAATTTTTTGGCATCGCCTTGTTGAGCTTCCACATCGCTACGTGAGATCGTGTACACATCCAAAAAAGGCTTATTGTTATATTCAAACGTCTTATTTTTATCGCCTGCCTCGCCTCTATCGCTTGAAAAAATGTATTGTCCTTTGGCAAAATTAGAAAGCGCAAAATCATTGGAGGTAGAATTTAACTCCAAAATATTAACAATGTATCTAGGCTTCAATTCGCTCCATTTTTCTATAGAGTCAATCGTCTCTAAGAGTTGGTTTTTCTTAGCTACAGGATAATTTTTCTTTACAAAATAGCGTGCATCTTCGTATTTCCTATTTTTCTTAAGTGCGTTGAAATACAATTCTTTTTCATCGGCAGATAACTCGCCAAACTCCAACCCACGCGTATAGGCCGTCAACGCCTTGTCGAACATTCGCTGATAATCATACGCACGTCCCAATTGAAAAAAGGCATATTTGCTGGGATTTTCATTGGCTAATGTGGTGTAATAAGAGGCGGCTTTGGCATAGGATTGTATTTTGAAACAAGAATCGGCCAACACATTGATAGATTGTGAAAAACTATTTCCAGCAAACAGTATGTATAAAAAAAGTAAACTAATTTTTTTCTTCATAATCATTTTTTTAGAAATATCGTGGACTTGTTGATTGGATAAAATCGTTTGGTGATCCTTTTTTACCCAAATCAAATCCTATAAAAAGTTCGTGTACACCCGAGGTTACATTCGAATAATTACTATTTGAAAAATCATACGAATATCCTATACGAAAAGGCATTGCTAATTGCGGAATCCATTTGTCATTGAACTCTATTTGCATACCTGCCATAAACGTTTTACTGGTTCTATATCCCGCACCTAGCCACAAAAACTCTTTATAGATTACATACGCATTCATATCTACATTAAAAGGCGATTTGGTTTGATAATGTCCAAAAACTGCAGGTTTCAACGCCCACTTATCATTTAGTTTAAATAAATACTCAACGCCTGCAAAGGATTGAAAATATTTGGATAAAGCCTGTGTAGACGATACGTCTCTTTGAATAAAATTGGGTGCCGAAAGTGTCAAGGCAAATTTTGAAGATTGGAAATACAAACCCAAACCCACCACCGGGCGTGTAATATCATTGGCTTCGTTTACAAAATTGGGGTCGTTGGCATCTAATTGGCTCAAGGTATTAAGATTGACCGAGCCTTTGTCCAAACCTACTCGTGTGCCTATTCGCAAGGATTGCTCATCGTTGAATTTGAGCTTGTACGCATAATTTGCATAAATATTAAACTGTGTAATAGGCCCTACCACGTCTCTGTTCACTACCAATCCTATATTGTGATTGGATTGTCCCAAAGGTGTAGACACCGACAACATATATTGTACAGGAGACCCTTGAATAGCGGTCCATTGATTTCGATACATAAGTATACCGCTTAGCGTTTCTTTTGCGCCCGCATATCCTGGGTTATAGTTTAGCTTGTTGAACAAATGCTGCGTTATCATCGCTTCTTGTTGCGATTGTATTTGTGACATTATTATGCCCAAAAACAATGCTAAAATTATCTTTTTCTTCATTTTTTTTCGTATTACTTTTTTAATCATTTAGGTAAATGTATCCTGTTTTTACCATTGACTTACCTTTTATCGTATATTCAAATTTGTAGAAATAAACACCATCAGGATTGCCTTCGCCCCAGTCATTTTTATAATTATCTACATTGTAGATAATATCGCCCCAACGATTGAATATCAATAGTTTGTTTTGGGACGTAAAGGCTATATCTCTTATGGTAAAATGATCGTTTTTGCCATCATTATTAGGGCTCACGGCATTAAAAATCGTCACATCTTGTGGGATAGTAACTACTATATAATGTACTGCGGTGTCACAAATTACAGGATTGCTATTATCGCACACTACAAATACAAAACTATCAATACCTTCATAGCCTTGAGGGAAATTATAGGTCCAACAACCATTTGAATTAAGTGTAAAAGTATTTTGGCTGGTTGTGTTTTTTACTGTAAAGGTATACGGCTTTTTCATATTTTTGATAAGCGAATCCAAGCAGTTTGTCCCATTTGTATTATATTGTAAAAATGTAGTATCTACTGTAGCGTATGTTTTGGCATCTTTAAATGAATTTAAAATCACCAATGCAGTATCACAATTGTTTAAAGAATTACAAATTACATACGTAAAGGTGTCTTTTCCTGTAAAATTTCCATTCGTTACCAATACCCATTTTCCATTTGAATGCAAAGTAGCAGTCATATTTCGAGGTTGTGTAAATGTGGTTACATTACAAGGATAATCGCTCAGCCAGTCATTGAGCATTACATTTAAAGAAGTAACACTATTTGGGGTAATTTCATAATAATCATCAATAGCCAAAGGCTTAGTAGGCGAAACTCCTACATAATAATAAATCTTAGCGGTATCTTTATTTCCAAAATTATCTAGAATTACATATAATTGGCTGTCTTTGCCTATAAAATTTGGATTGGGTGTATAGGTAATATCAGAACCATTCAAAACCGTAATGCCATTAGCAGGCTTGGTTACTTCTTTAATTTCAGAAATGGTTGAAGTATTGGCATCGTTGTCTTCAGGCGAGAAGGTATTGGATTGATTTTTAACGACTACGATTGTATCATTCAATGCTTTTATGTTATTTGGATTTTTGGAAACGTCTATATATATAGTATATTTCACACATACGCCCGAATCGTCACAAATATTAACCACAACCGTATCTTTCCCAATAAAACCAGCATTGGAAGTATAACAAATTTTTCTATTTGTAACGGTAGCCGATCCATTCGCTCCATTTTTTCCAATCGATGACTTCCAATTATTTTCATTATCAACATCGGTTACCAAATGATCGACAGGCACGCATATAGTCTCGCGCTGATAGACCGAAACGGTTGTATCTAATTTGCTGAGAATTAGCGTATCATTTACATTTTTTACGGTTACATACACCCAAGTTTCATCACATAGAGAAACTGAAAAACTGGTACTATTATCGCATATTTTATATTTAAAACTATCTTTACCAAAAAAATTAACGTTGGGTTTGTATCGAATCTGATTGACACTTGGCACTATAGCATTTCCATTTTTTGCCAAATTTGAAAAAACCATCGTAGTAGATAACTGTGAGCCTTCTCTATCCGTATCGTTTTTTTGTACATCAAACATGGTTGTACTTTCTTCCATTACGGTATAAAAATCTGGATTGGCTTTTGGAGGTTGATTTATAGGAAAAATATTTAAGTGAACCCACGCCAATGAAGAGTCACCGTTGCAGCCTTTCAGTTGATACAGAAAAGAATCGCGTCCAAAAAAACCACTAGCAGGCGTATAATTAAACGTAATAATATCTGCATTTCTTACTACTTGGCCATTTTTTGCTTGAGACTTTAGAATGACTTCATTAACCAAACAACCCATAGCTCTATCCAGAGTATCGTTGGCTTGAACAAAAACTTTTAGAACCGAATCTTCTTTTGATATTATAGAGTCTGTCACAGCTACCACTCGCTGTGCAAAAATAGTTTTGCTAATTACAATAATCATCAATAAAAGTCCCAATCTCAACTTGTTCATAACTATGTGTTTTTTTAAATTCCAACGGCAAAGATAGATTGCAATTCCTTATAAATATTGAATTAAGGGAATATATTTTTTAACAAAGTCTTTTCTTTGTCTATTTTTTAATACAACAATAAAACACGATGTTGATAATTTTTAAGAATTTTTAACATAATAAAAGTCAAATATTGTTTGGTTGGGTGTAATAAATTAATACAGGTTATTGTGTTTAAAATAATTTATATTTAAAATTGTAAAATTTTTATAAAATAATAATATGAAAAAAAGCATTCGTTATCTTTTAAATAATCAAGAAATTGACCGAGTTATTGAAATGGCTTGGGAAGATCGAACGCCTTTTGAAGCCATTCAAATTCAATTTAATTGTTCAGAATCGGAAGTAATTGAAATCATGAGAAGTAACCTAAAACGTTCTAGTTTTAATTTGTGGCGTAAAAGGGTCAATAGTGGAATCAGTCATAAACATCTGGCGAAAAGAAACACCGAAATTTCTAGGTTTAAATGCAGTAGACAACGTACAATTTCTTCTAATAAAATTAGCAAAAGATAAAATTGATTTATAAAAATTGTAGTTATCTACTAATCACCAAAACTTGTGTGGTTTTATTCGACCCATTGTTAATAGTTACATTATAGGTACCTTGTTGCAAATTAGTTAAATTCATCTTATGATTTATAGAATATGCATTTGGCGCAATAGTTTCGTTATAAACTTCTCGTCCCAATAAATCGCTTATAGAAATAACAAGATTCGTTTTTTGAACTGTTTGAATATTTAACGTCAAGTCTTGAACATTTAATGGAACAGGGTACATCAAGACATGAAATTCTGGAAGTTTTGACGTTCTTTTTACATTTATGATTCTACTAATGTCTATTTTTCCGTCCAAATCAATTTGCTTTATTCTATAAAAAACCATTTCGCCAAATTCCTCAAGGTGCATAAATTCATACAAATTTTCAGTAGAGCTATTGCCAGAGGCTTTTATTTCTTTTGAAGCTTTTATAAAATTTTTGGAATCATAACTATATTCTACCTCAAAATGGCTCGTATTTTTTTCATTTGAAGTCATCCACTTTATAAGATTACCCACATCTTTTACATTCGCGGTAATTTCTTTCCATGTTACAGGAAGCCCTATAGTGCCGCCACCATTAATCAATCCGCTGCTTGATGGTCCAAAAGCTGCGCCTCCAGTTCCCCCAGAAAAACTAGTAATTCCCGACAATTCTACATAATTAAGGCCGTTTAAAGTGCCTACAGCATCTTCTGTTAGTTTTACTATTGTTGAACCGTATTTGTTTCCTATCCAATTAGTATGATTATATGGCACACCTATTGTTTTAAACCATTCAAAATCACTTTTTATAGCAAGTGAGTTTACATTAGTTACATTCTTGAGTGTATTATAATCCGCATCTCTTTCATTTAATAAATCTATTTTATCTTGATTGTTAAAGAAAAAACGTACTTTCACACCAGAGCCGATATTTCCTGTGGCATTTACATCCCAATAACGGCTCATGATATAGCTCGCATGTTCTTGATTGGCTCCATTGCTCGATGTACTTTTACTAAAAACATTTGAATTATCTACCGTAATATCAACCGAGGCTGTAAAATTATTTCCATTTTTATAAATTGCAAAAATGTATTGTCCAGGAATAGCAGGATGAGCGTAATATGTCCATCCATTTGACTCTGTACACTGTTCTATAGCTCCAGAAATAGAAGTACTCACTATTGATGCACTAGAAGAAGCTGGGTAATAAAATATTGTTTTTGAAGAAGATGCACTACATCCATTTGCGTCTGTTCCAGTAACGGTATATGTAGTGTGTGATGTAGGTGAAAAAGTAGCTATATTTGTTGTAGAACTTCCCGAACTCCACGAATAATTATTCATTCCTTGTGTAGCCGTTAATTGTACACTTGAGCCTAAACACGCAAAAGCACTAGAAGGATTTGTTTCAATAGAAATGGATGGTCTTGGATTTACCAAAATTTTGACAACAGAAGATGCTAAAGATTGACTTGTAGCAGTTTGTAAACAGTTATTATCTGTTGCATAGGCGACGCAAAAATAGTATCGAGTTCCAATTGCATTGGCATTCGAAGGTGGAGAAAAGGAAGCAGCATTTGCTCCCGTTATTGAGGTAGCGCCAGAAACTAAATTTGAGTTCGTTGAATTATAATACCATTGATACTGAACTGTTGGATTTCCTATTCCCGAAATAAAAGCAGGTGATGCTGTAATTGTAGTGGTTGAATTGTCTTTGCATACGGTTTGGTCTGTTGAAGGTAAAATTGAATTACTACTAGGACATTTATAAGCAACCGTCCATTGTGCATATAATGTAAAGTTTGATATTTGACCATGGTTATATGGAAATGTAATAGGTGAGCCCCCACTTGATGCGGTATACCATCCTGAAAAATTATACCCAGATTTTGTTGGTGTTCCTGGATCTTGTAGAGTTCCGTTTGATACCGAATTTCCATTTGAAATAGTACTACCTCCTTGAACATTATACGATACAGTAATATTGTTTGGCGTCCATATTGCATACATTGTCTTACTTTCATTAAAAGGGAAAGAAGCTCCATTATTATAAGAAGTCTCTGAACCATCTGAAGCTGTATTCCAGCCTGAAAAAGTATAACCAGCTCTTGTAAATGTATTTGAAGTAAGAACGCTAGAGGAACATGATGTTTGATTTGACATAGATCCTACTCCTCCGTTTGAATTATAGGATACAACAGCAGGTTCATGATTAATTACAATTGAAGAAAAATATTGAACAAGTGTCCCTCCCCTTTGAACACAAAAATAATTATAATTATCAGAAGCACTTGCTGTCCAATTATAAGTAGTTGTAGTTTGGGGCGATGTACCAATATAACTTCCAGATGAGCCATAGCTTCCTGTAGTACTATTAACCAGCTTGAATATACCCCCCAAACAATATGAGAGGGCAGAATTTGTTCCTGTAGCTTGTATGCTTGTTATTCTTCCAGCCAATGCTGTTTTGTTATAAATCAAGCCCCTATTAGAGACTTGAATATATTGACAGGCCAATGCGCTTGAAGGAGTATTTGATGGATTACAAGTAATATCCTTTCCAGCAAATGACACTCCATTTTGGGTCCAAGTCTTTTCAATACCAGAATTATAGTTGTTTGAGCCCAAAACGGCTGATCCTCCTATTGATGAATTTGTAATTGTAATGGTACAGCTTTGGCTATAACAATAACTTATGCTTATAAAACAAAACAAAACAAAAAACAAAATACAATTCAATACTGATCTTTTATTCTATGCAAAAGTACTTAAAAAAAGTTAAAACAAATAAAAAAGCCCCAAGAAATTCTTGGGGCTTTTTGTTAAAGTGATTGATTTTACTTATTTGCCTATCACCAAAACTTGAGTCGTTTTATGAGACCCATTGTTTATCGTTACATTATAAGTGCCTTGTTGCAAGTGAGATAGGTTCATTTTGTGATATGTTGTATATCCACTTGGCATAAAAGATTCATTGTAAACTTCTCTTCCCAATAAATCGCTAATAGATATAGCAAGAGTAGTTTTTTGAATTGTTTGTATCTGTAATGTCAACGCTTCTATATTCAACGGAACAGGATACATTGATACTCGGAATTCAGGAAGCTTAGAGGTACGTTTTACAAATACCACTTTGCTATAGTCTATTTTTCCATCCAAATCTATTTGCTTGATTCTATAATAAACCATTTCGCCG
>CAZUUI010000069.1:0-1761 GCA_964622955.1 uncultured Chitinophagaceae bacterium
TCGGTAGATACGTGATAAAAACGATGCGAATTAAGATTGTCTTTCCACGCATTTTTGGCAGCATTGAGAAGGTTTACTGTACCAACTACATTGGTAAGTACAAATTCAAGAGGATTGGAAATACTTCTATCCACGTGGCTTTCGGCTGCTAAATGAATTACGTGGTCAATTTTATATTCTGTAAAAATCTTTTCTAAATTTGCAAAATCCTGAATATCTGCACGTAAAAAAGTATAATTATTTGCATTTTCAATATCTTTTAGATTTTCAAGATTACCCGCATAAGTAAGTTTGTCCAAGTTATATATATTATAATTAGGATAATTATTTACAAAACGTCTAACGACGTGTGATCCAATGAATCCAGCACCACCTGTTATTAATATATTACTCATTATTTACATATTTTTTTCGATTTACAAATATATAACTTTTTTTATGTTTGAAATAAATTCGTTTTTTAGAAAAATATTTCATTTTTTTAAAAATGGATAATTCTATATGTTTGATTAAATAGGGAATCAATGTGTTGTAATTAACAATTTGTTAATATTTTGATAAATTTAATCTTAATTTAATATCGTCGTTTTTTAAAAAATGTATAAATTTGCAAAAATTTAACAAATTAAAAAGTTTATGAAACATTTATTTACAAAAATACTAGCACTAATTATGCTAGTGCCATTTATGGCAAATGCACAGATTACATCTGGATCTATCCAAGGGGTAATCAAAGATGCAAAAAATCTTCCTGTTTCTGGAGCTGTAGTTAAGGCTACTCATACTGCCTCAGGATCTGTTTATGGAGGAAGAACTTCTTCTAATGGTAACTACGTTATAAACGGAGTTAGAGTAGGAGGACCATACATTGTAGAAGCTTCATCGGTTGGTTCTGGAAAGGTATCGATAGATGACATCTATGTTAAATTAGGAGTGCCTACAGTGATCAATTTGAGTTTTTCACAAACTACTGAACAAATTAAAGAGGTTGTAATCTCTGGTTTGAAAAACAGTATTTTCAACTCTGAAAAAACGGGTGCATCTACAAACGTAAGTTCACAACAAATTATGACTATGCCTACTTTGGATAGAAGAGTTGAGGATTTCACAAGACTAACTCCACAAAGTGGATCAAGTGTAGGTAATGCAAACTCTTTTGCAGGAAGAGATGCACGTTACAATAATTTTCAAGTGAATGGTGCAAATTTGAATAACGGTTTTGGACTTTCTTCTGGATTGACTCCAGGTGGTTCAGGTTCTCCAATATCAATTGATGCTATTGAAGAGATACAAATATCAGTATCTCCTTATGAAATAAGAAATACAGGATTTACAGGAGCTAATATCAATGCTGTTACAAGATCAGGTACAAATGATGTTCATGGATCAGTTTATGGTTTTTATAGAGGTAATGGGTTAAATGGTGATCAAGTAGGTCCAGTAAATCTTGATGTACCTAAGTTCACAAATATGAACTATGGATTTAGAATAGGTGGACCAATTATTAAAAACAAATTATTCTTTTTTGTAAATGCTGAAAGAGAAGAAAGAACTTTGCCTGGTCAAAACTGGACTGCTTCAAATTCTACAATTTCTGGTCAAAGATCAAGAGTGAAATCTGATAGTTTAATTAAATTGTCTAATTTTTTAAGAGATTCATTTGGTTATAATACAGGTGGTTACGAAGGTTATGCTAATGAATATCAACAAAATTTTACAAAATTCTTAACAAGAATTGATTGGAATATAAACGAAAATCAT
>CAZUUI010000069.1:1771-9202 GCA_964622955.1 uncultured Chitinophagaceae bacterium
TTATGTAAGTTATAGTCAAATGACTGGAACTGAGGATCAGCAACTTAATGCTACATCAGTGCCAATCAATACTGATAGAAATTCTAATAGTAGAATTGGTGCAAATTCAATGAGTTTTCAAAATTCAAACTATAATTTTGAGCATGCAGTAAGAACTGTAACAGCTGAATTAAATAGTAATTTGAACTCAATAATGAGTAATCAATTGATTGGTACATATTCTTATATTCAACAAGATAGAGGTATCCCTGGTGGTCAAGTATTCCCATCTATAGATATCAATGCTAGCTCTACTTTTGGCGATAATTATATGTTTGCTGGTACAGATCCATTTACTTACAAGAATTCAGTAAGAAATAACAATTTTAGTATTATTAATAACTTAACTGTAAATTTAAAAAATAATACTTTAACTATTGGCGGTAGCTATGAATATCAAAAATTCGAAAATTCATTTGTTCAAGCAGGTAATTTATACTATAGATATGCAAGCTTAAGCGACTTTATGAACGACAGAAAACCATTAGCATTTGGTGCTTCTTTTCCAATAAATGGTATGAACGGTAATACATATGTTGGTGCTTCTTATGGTCAATTAAGTGCTTATGTTCAAGATCAATTTAATATGTCAGATAGATTGAATTTGACATTTGGTGTAAGATTTGAAATGCCATTCTATGACAATTCATTTTTGATTTCAAGCCCTGCTGTAGATGCACTTACATTTAGAGATCTACAAGGACAAAATACTAAATTCCAATCAGGCATGTTCCCAAAACAACAATTAATGGTTTCTCCAAGAATGTCATTTAATTGGGATGTTAATGGAGATAAATCACTTCAAGTAAGAGGAGGAACAGGAGTTTTCACTGGAAGAATACCATTTGTATGGTTAGTAAATCAAGCAGGAAATATTGGTACAAGTATCAATAATTATACTGCATCTGCTGCGGATCTTAATAATATTAAATTCTATACATCTTTTGATGAGTTTTTACAAAATTCTACTGCAGCATCTAAAGTAGATTTAGTAGGAGGAAAAATAGCTCCAAGTACAATAAATATGGTTGATCAAAATTTCAAAATGCCTCAAGTATGGCGTTCTGATATTGGAATTGATTATAAATTACCATTCTTTGGTTTAATTGGTACTGGTGAATTCATGTATACAAAAGATTTGAGAAACATTGCTCAATATAACGCAAATCTCCCTGTGGCTCAATCAACAATCGTAACAGGTGACGAAACAAGACAAAGATGGACTAATAGAAGAATTAATTCTAGTGATATGTTTGTTTTAACAAATACAAATCAAGGATATTCTTATTCTGCGTCTATTGGTCTTACAAAACCAGCAACTAAAGGTTTGTTCGGATCTATATTCTATACATACACAAAATCCGAAGATGTATCTTCAAACCCTGGTTCTAGAGCAAATTCTGCTTGGCAAGGATTACCTACAGCTTCTACGCCAAATAATTTTGTTTTAGGTATGTCAGATTTTAATACACCACACAGAGTTGTTGCAAGTTTATCTTACAAATTTAAATATGCTAAAGATGCATTAGCTACTACTGTTTCATTTTTCTATGAAGGATCAAATCCAGGAAGATATAGTCTAGTATATAATGCGGATATAAATGGCGATAATGCAAATCAAGATTTGATTTATGTTCCTACAAATATATCTGATATGAAGTTTAATCCTTACACTGCTGGTGGAGTTACATTCTCTGCAGCAGATCAAGCAGCAGCTTTTGATAAATATATCTCTAGTACTGAATTTAATGATGAAAGAGGTGGTCTTGCAGGTAGAAATACAGGATTGTTCCCTTGGTATCATTCTTTAGATATGAAAATTATCCAAGACTTTAATTTCAAAGTTGGAAAAAGAAAAAATTCTATACAAGTTTCTTGTGATATTTTCAACTTACCAAATTTAATCAATCCTAATTCTGGAAAGAGAAAGCAATTATTGTATAACAATCCATTAAGAGCTAATATTACTAATGGTGTTGTAACTTCATATAACTTCTTATCAGCTACAGGAACAGATGGTAAACCATATTTACCTACAAATGCATTTATTGATAATATTAGTTATGCAAATTTATGGAGATTACAGTTTGGAGTTAGATATAACTTCTAAGCTATAGCATTCTGAATTAAAAACGAATCTTATAAGACCCTGTAAATACGAAGTATTTGCAGGGTCTTTTTTTTATTTAAAAATTTTAATAAAGAAAAATTTATTCTATATTAATGATTCTTTATGATGTGATGTACTATCATAATCCATATATTGTTTTCTTTTGAAAAGATGTTGATATTTAATCTATTGGATTTGTTGTATATCCTTTAAATTTGTATTCTTAAAAAATATCAAAAATTAATTTTATGCAAGAAGCAATCAAGGATTTATGTACACAGGTGCGAAGAGATATTCTCCGTATGGTTTTTAATGTGCAAAGTGGGCATCCAGGCGGTTCTCTGGGCTGTGTAGAATTTTTTGTAGCTATGTATAATGAGGTGATGGATTATAAAATGGATTTTTCGATGGAAGGCAAAAACGAAGATGTGTTTTTTCTTTCCAATGGACATATTTCTCCTGTATGGTATAGTGTTATGGCACGAAAAGGTATGTTTCCCGTGTCCGAATTAAATACTTTTAGAAAGTTGGATACGCGCTTGCAAGGACATCCTACTACTGCAGAACATTTGGATGGGGTCCGAGTAGCTTCGGGTTCTTTGGGACAAGGATTATCTGTAGCTTGTGGCGCTGCAATGAGCAAAAAAATGGAAGGCGATACAAAATCGGTATTTGTTTTGATGGGCGATGGTGAATTGCAAGAAGGACAAATCTGGGAAGCTGCACTTTTTGCGGCGCATAACAAAGTGAGTAATTTAATAGGAGTTGTGGACTTTAATGGTCAACAAATAGATGGCACCGTAGCCGATGTATTGGGAATCGAAAATCTTCAAGCAAAATGGGAGAGTTTTGGATGGCACGTTTTGACTTGCGATGGCAATAATTATGACGAATTAACCACTACATTAAAGCACGCAAAAACACTTCAAAGTCAATCAAAACCTATTGTTATTCTTATGAAAACGATAATGGGAAAAGGCGTTGATTTTATGGAAAATAATCATAAATGGCATGGTTCGCCACCCAATCAAGAGCAAATGGATAATGCGCTCAGCCAATTGAAATCTTCGCTTTCTGATTTTTAAGAAACTACCAGGCGAGATGTTTCGGAGTTTGTTTCAATTCTTTTTTGAAGCTATCGCATCCAAAAGATTTATTTTTAGCTTTTGTTGTTTTTTTATTTTTACACAATCATTTTTTGCCCAAGAAAGAATAACGGTTTTGAAGCAAAAACGTATTTTGTTCATTCTCGATGCATCGGGAAGTATGAATGAAAAATGGAATGGATTGAAAAAATGGAATATTGCCGTGAGCAATTTATCAAGTTTGATTGATAGTTTTACTCGCCAAAACAAAGATGTAGAGATTGGTATTCGATTATTGGGACATCAATTTTCAAAAGAACTTAATATTTGCACTGATACCAGATTGGAATTGCCTTTTGCAAAATCGCATACCAAAAAAGATGTAGAAATGCAAATAGGAAAGTTTACGCCAAAAGGAAATACACCACTTGCCTATGCATTGGAACAAGCAGAAAAAGATTTTCAGAATGTAGAACAATATGAAAATACCATTGTCTTAATTACGGATGGTGTTGAAAATTGTTTTGGAATGCCTTGCGAAGTAGCGCAGAAGTTAACCTCAAAAAGAATTGTAATTAGCCCTTATATAATTGGATTGGGAATTGATACGAGTTCTTTTTATAAGCTAGAATGTATTGGGAAATTTGTAGATGTGCGAGATAAAGATGCTTTCTCAAAGGTAGTAAAGAGTATTTTGACTGAAGTTTCCTTGCGAACTACGCTGGATATTCGTTTTTTTAATACCTCAAAACAGCAGATTTTTAATATACCTTTTTCATTGTATGACAAACGTTCGGGATTGGACATTTATAATTTTATCAAAACACAAAGCCCACGTACCGATACACTTCACGTGAATAGCCAGTATCGTTATAGATTGGAAGTACATACCTTGCCCGAATATATTGTGGAAGATTTGAATATTGTTCCAGGCAAACACAATGTTTTCGATATTCCATTGAATATTACTAATTTTGAGATATTAAATATAGATAAATCTTATTCCAATCTTTTTATTATCAAATCAGATTCAATCTCATTGAATCATCTTTGGGATGGGAATTTAAAACCCAATTATCAATCGCAAAGTAACCTGAAACGGTATATTCTCAGCATCCCTTATTTGTATAAAGATTCGCTATCTATTTCGGAGTCAAATCCCGTTTTATTTAATCATCCCTCAAAATCAACCTTGCAATTAAAATTAGCTTCAAATAATCTTCAAGTTTCGCTTTTGGACGAGCAGTATCGATGGATTATGGATATTTCATATTCCGATATGCCACAAAAAATTGATTTAATTACGGGAAATTATATTCTTGTATTCAAGGAAAAAGATAAAAAACTCAATAGAACCAAACAGCATCTACTTTTTTTGAAAGAAAATCAAACTTATAATTATTTAATTCAATAAAATGCAATTGAAAAAGATTTTATTTTTCTTGCTTATAATGCTTTTGAATCTTAATATTCAAGCACAAGATACCTGCGCCGATAATAGTGAAGATTTGTACCGTGTTCTTTTTATTGTAGATGCTTCATATAGTATGGATAGAAAGTGGAATGGACAAAGTCTTTGGGATATTTCGCATAAAATGGTGGAAGAATTTTCCTTTTATCTTCAAAAAAACTACAATGTAGAACAAGGATTGCGTGTATATGGACATCGTTCGCCTTTGGCAGCAAATGATTGTTTGGACTCGCATTTAGAAATTCCTTTGGGTAAAAATAATGCTACACGTATTGTCAAAAAGTTAAAAAGCTTATCGTTCAAAGGTGCTACGCCACTTGCATATTCCCTCGAAAAAGCAGCCGATGATTTGGGGTGTAATAGCCACAAAAATTTGATAGTATTGATAACCGATGGCTATGAAACGTGCAATCAAAATCCTTGTGAAATTGTTCGGAAATTGTTGGATTATCGTATATCGGTCAAGCCTATTGTCATTGGGCTGAATGTGGAGCAAAAGGATGTTGAAAGTATGAACTGCATCGGTGATTTTTATAATGTAAAAAATAAAGAAGAATTTAAAAGGGATTTGTATGCTTCATTTGAAAAAGTAGCCAATCAACGCACACTTTCGGTATTTTTTAAAAATAAAAATAAAGATACAAGTGAAACGAATATTCCCTTTGTATTATTCGATAAGAAAAATAATGCCATTGGCTCTTATATTCATTCATTGGCAGCCAATGCAAAACCCGATACATTCTGGATAGGCAATTTTGATACGGTATCAATGAAAGTGTACACAAAGCCACAACAAGATTTTAAAAACATTGTGCTAAAAAAACACATTCACAATCTTGTAAAAGCCGAAACCCCACAAGGTCGATTGGATGTATGGTTTGATACTACCATAGTGAATAATAATAATTTTAACGATAGGGTAGAAGCATTGATTTATCAAAAAGAAAAAATCGTTTATCGAAGCTTTTTGCCATTCAAAGTAGATTTGTTAGAGGGAAATTATTCGATGGATATTCTTACAAGCCCTGTCAATACGATGCCTATTGCTATTAAAGCAAATAAATATTTGAGTCAGCGTGTGGAATATCCCGCTAGTATCAGTATTTCCAAAACTTTTCCAATGATTGGCGATATTTACCGATACGAAGGAAAAAATTTACAAAAAATTGGCACTTTTCAGCCAAATAGAAATAAAGAAGTATTTTATGTACCAAAGGGACAATATAAAATTATCTATCGAAGCCAAAAAGCATTCACATTATACGGTACATTTGAAAAAACAATTAAAGTTTCACCTCGTGAAGTAATTTCTATAGTTTTGTGATTTTTTTAAATAATTGAAAATCAATTTATTAAATTATTTTTTTTGAGTAAATGTAAAAAAAGTTAATTTTTTTTTAAAATAAATACAATAAATCAAAAAGCTTGTCGTTTTATTGATAGTTTTTCACAAATTAAATTATTTCTATGACAGAAAATTTTACACAAGAACAACTTTTAACTGCTATCTACGATGAGACAGATAACTGTACTCAATTCAAAATGAAGCAAAGTCTTTTGGAAGACAAAGAATTGGGGGCAGAATATCGTTTGCTTAAAAGCACGATTTCTATCCTAGAAAACAATCTTTTGGAGCCAAAGGCTAGCACTGTCAAAAACATTTTGGCGTATAGCAAACAAAAGCAAAATAGCGAAGTAATGCTATAAGAAAAACGAAAGCCAATATCATTCGATATTGGCTTTTTTGTTTAATTCTAAAAATAGAATTTGTCCACGATAAAGCGTCATCTCGGAAAATTTTTCTTGAACAGCAAGTCAACTATGAAAAATTTATCCGTGATCTCAAAAAAAAACGACTTTCTTAAAATTTGGGTTTAATTCTCCAATCCTTCCATTTTAAATTCCGAATTGCTATGGAATGTTATTTCGGGATAATCTTTGATAGCCACATCCAGCATCCAACTACTTTCGGCTATATATACTAGATTGTCATCTTTGTCATAAAACATATTGCTCGATTTGAATTTGGTAAATTCATCCATTTTTGCCTTATTGTCCGTTGTCATCCAGCACGCTTTATGATAATTGACGTGGTCTAATCTACAACTAGCACCATATTCGTGCAAAAGTCTATATTGAATTACCTCAAACTGAAGTTCGCCTACCGTTCCTACAATAATTCGGCTTCCGTGATAACTCTTAAAAAGTTGCGCTACGCCTTCATCGGTTAGCTGTTCTATCCCTTTTTGAAGTTGTTTGGTTTTTAGCGGATTTAGATTGATGATCTCTTTGAAAATTTCAGGTGAAAAATTCGGGATTCCTTTGAAATACATCTTTTCGCCTTCCGTCAATGTATCGCCAATCTTAAAATTGCCACTATCATACAATCCTACCACATCGCCGGGATAGGCCTCTTCAATGATGTTTTTTTGGGATGCCATAAAGGTTGTAGGATTATTAAATCTCAATTCCTTGTCGCTTCGCACGTGATGATAAAATTTATTTCGCTTAAACTCGCCCGAACATACTCTCACAAATGCAATTCGATCTCTATGTTTTGGGTCCAAATTGGCGTGAATCTTGAATACAAATCCTGTAAATTTATTCTCCGAAGGCTCTACCATACGAGTACTTGTTTCGCGGCTTCGTGGTGTAGGTGCTAATTCTACAAAGGTATCCAACAATTCTTGTACTCCAAAATTATTTACTGCACTCCCAAAATATAC
>CAZUUI010000070.1:0-3054 GCA_964622955.1 uncultured Chitinophagaceae bacterium
CGGCATTTACAAATTTAAACTTTCAAAATAGATTGGATTATTTTGAAAGTGAGATTGGTATTGTTTTTAAAAATCCAGATTATATTCGCCTGAATACCCCTACCGCTTATTTATCTCCTCTTGAATCAGGCTAGCCGTTTCAAAATCTTCCGATTCGATAGCTTTGCTCAATAAAAGATGCAATTGGGTGAGGCTCAAGGTTTCAAAGCCCTTATTTTCGGTGGTTTTATCTGTTTTTACAATCGGTTTTTCGTTTGATATTTCAAACAAAGATTCATCTACCAAAATTGGTTTTTCCATTCTCAATGCAATACAAATAGCATCGCTAGGCCTGCAATCAATCGCTTTTACATTTCCAAATCCATCGTCAAACATAGCATTGGCAATATAGACGCCTTCTTCGTAGGTATGAATCAAAATATTTTTTAGGGAAATTCCGTATTCGGAGATAATATTTTCTAGAAAATGATGCGTCATAGGACGCGAAGTAATGATTTTTTCCATAGACACTACTATAGACTGTGCCTCGGCTACACCTACTATCATTTGTAATTTCCTATTGCCGCCAATTTCTTTCATTACTACACTATAGCCATTTCTATTGGAAAAGCTCGTAGCTATAGATACAATTTCAATTGGCACAAAAGAACCCATAGTTTATTTTTTGTGGAGCATAACGGATTCGAACCGTTGACCTCTACACTGCCAGTGTAGCGCTCTAGCCAACTGAGCTAATGCCCCTTTTATATATTATATTTTTACCAACTTCCACTGCTTCCGCCACCGCCAAAACTACCACCACCAAAATCGAATCCTCCGCCAGATGAGCTTCCGCCTCCACTGCCAAATCCACCGCCAAAAAAGCCGCCTCCCAATCCACCGCCAAGTCCTCCAAAGAAGTCGTCGTCTCTATTTCTTCTATAGCCTCGTCCCGAAAAAGTTTCGCTGCCATATTTTTGTCCTAACTTGGAAATAAAGTATAAAAATACTATAAAAATAATGAAAATAAAGATAATAGTTTTTGGGGAAATATCTTGAGTGTCATTTTCCAAATCATTTTGATAGGTTCCATTCATAATTTGAAAAATAGCTTCGAGTCCTAGCGCAGTTCCATTGTAGTAATTTCCTTGCTTGAACTCTGGCGTCATATAGGTTTTGATAATCTTATTACACAGCAAATCGGGCAATTTTTCTTGCATTCCATATCCTGTGCTAATATTTACCTTGCGCTCTTGGGGCGCTATCAATATCACCAATCCATTGTCGTTGTCTTTTTGTCCTACACCCCATTTTTCGCCCAATTCGGTAGCTACTTGCGAAATTTCATAGCCTTCCAAGCTTGGCGAGGTCACTACTACTATTTGAGTAGAAGTGCTGTCAAAATATGCCTTGAGCATTTGTTCTAACTGCGCATTTTCATCTGAAGAAAAAAGCTTTGCAAAATCATTGACAAATCGAGCGGGATTTGGCTTTTCGGGAATAGGCTGTGCCAATGCATTCGCAAAGTTGCAAATACTCAAAAGTAAAAAAAGATATGTCCTAATCCTCAAAGTCATCAGCTATGCTTAATTCGTTGCTCAATTCGTTTTTATTATCATCGGTACAAGGAAAAAATTCTTGTAGTTTTCTGCCAATCTCTCTTACGCCGTGTTCTAATGCTTCTAAGTTATTACCTTTTTTCAATAAAGAGATGATTTCGGCAAGAGTATTGTTCCAAAAATTTTCAGGAACCACTTTATGAATCCCTTCATCACCAATAATTGCAATTTTTTGATCTTTAACCGCTAAATATATCAAAACGCCAATTCTATTTTTGGTCTTATACAATTCTAACTGTTGGAATACTTCAAAAGCCCTTGAATTCACCTCTTCTGGACATTTTTTTTCCAAATGGATTTTTATTTCACCATCGGTAAGAAGTTCTGTTTCAGATATACAGCGGACTAGTGCTTTTTTTTCTTCTTTTGTTAGAAATTTGGCCATACGTTCTAGTTATTAAAATTGAACTTTTGGCGCTTTTGCAGCTTCTTTATCACTTTGGAAATATGGTTTTTCGGTAAATCCAAAACTTCCCGCAAAGAATGATTGAGGAATCGATTTGATGTACGAATTATAGTCGCCTACCATTTCGTTGTATCTATTTCTTTCCGTATTGATTCTATTTTCAGTACCTTCCAATTGAATTCTTAAATCTTGAAAAGCGGTGTTTGCTTTAAGATTTGGATAGCTTTCCGATACACTTAATAATCTTCCTATGGCTTGTCCAAACTGACCTTGCGCTTCTTGATATTGCATCAATTGCTCTGGAGTAGCTTTTGATGGGTCAATCGTCATTTTTGTAGCATTGGCTCTCGCATTGGCGATGTCTACAAGCGTTTTTTGCTCAAAATTGGCTTCGCCTTTTACCGTGTTTACCAGATTGTCTATCAAATCGGCTCTTCTTTGATAGGAGCTTTCTACATTTGCCCATTGTTTTTTTACGGCTTCGCCTTTGTTTACCATTTCATTATATCCACAAGACGTGAATGTAGACATAAATATTGTAGCTATAAATAATCCTAAAAGTTGTTTTTTCATTTTATTAATTTTTTATCAATTTGTAATGCAAAGATAATTAATTTTTTGCGTATAAGAATTTCTTTATAATCCATTTCCAATATTTTGACAACAACTTAGGATTTTTTAACATAAAATGAAGAAAAGAAAGGGTGGAAGTGCTGTGATATTCGTTTACGACTTGTTCTTGTTCCAAGCGATTTTCGTATGTGTTAATAAGCGAATTGATTTGAGTTCCATCAAAAATTTCTTCTAAATATTCAAAAAACTGATAAAAAGATTTTTGTATTTTTTTTTGTTCTTCGTTTTCAAATCGCTTTGCAGATTCGTTTTGCAAATGCTGATTCCAAATACCAATATTTTTATGCGCAATAATGACATTTCCTCTGGCAGCAATTCGCATAGCTGTGAAAAAATCGGTGTATAAATTTTCGTCTATATAAGGCGAGATGGTTTTAGCTACATCTGTTCGAAAAAGACAGGCTAAATGAAAAAAAG
>CAZUUI010000070.1:3064-9182 GCA_964622955.1 uncultured Chitinophagaceae bacterium
TTCTTGACAAATGATCCTGAAACTGTTGTCGTCAATGTTGAATATATTCAAATCCTGAAACTACGTAATGAAACGAATCGATTTGTTCAAGGCTTTTTGGGATTAATTGCTCTATTTTGTTCACGGAACCTTGATAGATCACAATATCTTTTGTTTTGGATAAATGTATAGCGTCAATGGCTTGTGCTATCCATTGATTATTTATATAATAATCATCGCCATCAAGATTGGCAAACCAATCGCTATTTTTTGAAAATTCAAATGCTTTTTGATAATTTTGAACTCTTCCTAAATTGGTTTCGTTTTGATATATATATAAGTTAGAGGCCTCAAATTGATTGGAAATAGAATAAGTATTGTCATTTGAAGCGTCGTCCAAAACTGTAATTTTGAGATTGGGATAAGTTTGTGCCAATGCCGTTGAAAGGGTTTTTTCAATAAACTTTTCCGCTTGATAGCAGGGAATTTGTATTGAAACGATAGGCGTAGACATTTAATTTATGCTTTTTTGGATACTTCGCCCGATTTTAGCTCATACACATCACCACTTTCGCATTGTGCTGTGCCACTTTCGTCAAATTGAAGTCTAAATCCTTTTTCGCTGTACCAACCTTTATGAACTGCAGGATTTCCCACTACCAAGGCATAAGCAGGAACATCTTTTGTCACCACGCTGCCAGCGCCCACAAAACAGTATTTTCCCAACGTAACGCCACATACTATCGTAGCATTAGCTCCTATTGAAGCGCCTTTTTTGATAATAGTTTTGGCATATTCTTCTTTTCTATTTACTGCACTTCTTGGATTGATAACATTGGTGAAAACACAAGAAGGTCCTAAAAAGACATCGTCTTCGCAGATTACCCCCGTATAAATAGAAACATTGTTTTGAATTTTTACATTGCTACCAAGGATCACATCGGGACTAATCACCACATTTTGTCCAATATTGCATCGCTCACCTATTTTGGAGTTAGGCATAATATGGCTAAAATGCCAAATCTTGGTTCCTTCTCCAATTTCACAAGGCTCGTCTACATAAGAAGATTCGTGTACAAAATAGTTTTTTGACATAAGTTTTTATTTATAAAAAGATAAAACAGCTTCTGTAATGAATTTTATTTGCGCTTCGTCCATTTCTGTATGAATAGGTAATGACAAAACTTCTTTTGCCAACATTTCGGAAACAGATAAGTTCATTCCCGATTTTAAATGTTCGCTATATGCTTTTTGGAAATGCAAAGGCAATGGATAATAAATCATAGTAGGAATCCCTTTTTCTTGTAGAAATTTTTTGAGGGCATCTCTTTTGCCATCCATTATACGCAATGTATATTGGTGGAATACGTGTGAGGAATTAGAAGAACGATATGGCGTAATTAATCCTTCCTGATGTTCAAATGCCGCATCATAGGCATTGGCTACTTGAACCCGAGCCTCTTCATAGCTTTTTAGACGTTTGATTTTTGCATTTAATATTACAGCTTGCAACGTGTCCAATCGGCTATTGCATCCTACAATATCGTGATAATATTTTTCATTGAGCTGTCCGTGATTGCAGATAGCATCTAATTGTTTTGCCAAATGGTCGTCATTTGTAAAAATGGCACCACCATCGCCATAAGCACCCAAATTTTTGGATGGATAAAACGAAGTAGTTCCAATATGACCAATGGTTCCAGCCATTTTTTTTGTTCCATCCGAGAAGGTATACATTGATCCAATAGCTTGTGCGGTGTCTTCCACTACATACAAATTGTGTTTTGTAGCAATATTCATAATAGCCTCCATATCACAGGTTTGTCCATACAAATGAACAGGTACTATCGCTTTTGTTTTTGGTGTAATATTAGCTTCAATTTTGCTTACATCAATATTGAAAGATTTGGGACAAGCATCTACAAATATAGGTTTTAAATGCAGCAAAGCTATCACTTCGGCTGTAGCTACATACGTCCAAGTAGGGACAATCACTTCATCGCCCGGCTGAAGGCCAAGTGCCATCAAAGCTATTTGAATGGCATCGGTACCGTTGGCGCAAGGAATAGTGTATTTTGCATTTGTAAATTCTTTCAAATTCTGAGCAAATTCTTTTACTTGCTTTCCGTTGATATAGGCTGCAGATTCAAATACTTCTTCAAATCCACGATAAATTTCTTCTTTTATTGCCAAGAACTGTGTCTTGGTATCTACCATTTGTATATTCATTGTGATTATAATTTTTTTAAAATCCTATTCTTACGCCTTTTCCGCTTTCCAAAAACTCATCTTTTGTTGGGTCAAAATGTTTGACATCGTCTAGGGTCAATGTTTTACGCATTTTGTCCGTACGTTTTTCAAGGGGCATTTCTGCCAATCTCAAATGCTGATTCTTCACAGCGGTCTCCATTATTTTGCGCACAGCACGTGCATTACCAAAATATTTAGATTTTTGACGTACCAATTCTTTGAAATAAGGCTCCATAAATTCAGCACATTTTTTATCCATAGTGAGCTCTTCGCTTTTGAGCATTTCTCCAAAAATTTTCATCAATTCTTCGCCTGAATAGTCTTCAAATTCAAATTTTCTATCAAAACGAGAGCGCAATCCCGGATTACTTTCCAAAAATGTTTGCATTCTATCGGTATAGCCTGCTACAATTACGATCAATTCGCCACGCATATCTTCCATACGTTTCAAAACGGTATCGATAGCTTCGTGCCCAAAGTCGCCTGGACTGCCCGAAGATAATGCGTAGGCTTCATCTATAAATAGAACCCCACCTTTTGCTTTGTCTATCATTTCATTGGTTTTGATGGCCGTTTGACCTACAAAAGCACCTACCAATTTTTCTCTATCACACTCAACAATATCGCCACGTTCTACTATTCCTAGCGCTTTGAAAATTTTAGCTACTATACGAGCAACCGTTGTTTTTCCGGTTCCTGGATTTCCTGTAAATACGGAGTGAAGGGAGAATTTATTCAATACATCTTTTCCTTCTTCTTGATAATATTTAACTAATTTGATGAGTTCGTTTACTTCTTTTTTTACATTGGCGAGTCCTGTCAATGCATCCAACTCTGCAAGGCTTTCTTTTAGCAATTCTTGATCCACAGGAATATGTGGTTTTTTCTTTTTGCTATCTTCAAATACTTCGCGGATATCGTCTTCTATTATTTCGCTAAATTTCTCAGCGGGAAGTTCTTTTACATTTTCATTTTTCATAAGACGAAGCCCCATATTCATTTTGGCTTCATTCACGATTCGAATTACTTCTCGTGCATTCCCAAAAGAGCGCGTTCGGCTTCTATACGCATCAACCAATTTTTTAGAAAGTAAGTTTTTACCTTCGTTGGTAATGTTTAATTTATGTTTATTGAACTCTAAATGTGCTATTTCATCCAATTCTTGTGGCGTATAGTCGTTGAAATTATAATAATGGCTAAATCGAGATTTTAAGCCCGGATTTGAGTCCAAGAACACTTCCATTTCTTTTGGATATCCTGCTACAAAAACCGCCAAATCGCCTTTTCCGTCGCTCATTTCTTTAAGTATGATTTCAATAACCTCTCTTCCAAAATCCTTGCTGTCTTCGCCCGAACGATACAATGCGTATGCTTCATCAATAAACAAGATACCGCCTCGTGCATTGTCTATAGCTTCTTTCACTTTTGGAGCGGTTTGTCCTATATATTCTGCTACTAAGTCTGCTCTGTCCACTTCGTGTATATGGCCTTTGCTCAAAAATCCCATTTTGTGGAATATTTTGCCCAATAATCGGGCTACTGTAGTTTTTCCTGTTCCAGGATTCCCCATAAACACTGAGTGTAAACTGATATTGGAGTTGTCGTCGTATCCTTTTTCTTTTCGCAACAATAAGAAATTGAGATACTGAACATAGTCTTTTACTTCTTGTTTTACATTTTCAAGTCCTATCAAATTATCCATTTCACTGATAAGCTCGTCCAAAGATTTAGCGTCTGCTTCGGGGATAGGATTGTGAATTGCGGGCAATTCGTTGAACATTTCAGAGTTGGCGGTAATCAAGTTGGATTCGCCTTCTATCATATTTTGTCCCATTTTGAAAGGAATTACAGCTATAAGCGTATCCATAAATAGGATTTCAACTGTAAAATCATCTTCAAACCAAGTGCCTTTGCTGTCGCTTCCCCATCCTGTCTCCATTATGAGATTGCCAGCAGCGCTTACTCTTCCCATACGTGTACTGGAGCCTTTTAGCTGATGCGCATCGTTATAAAAATTGAATTGAAGCTCGCACATCCAGTCTTTTTGAAGCAAATTTTCTATTTCACATTCTACCCATACAAAACGAGTATTTCTATAGTCAAATTCTACTAAATATTTTCGTTCGTGAATAGGTAAATTTACATCGGGACCTTCATAAAGATTGGCATCGGAAATAAAAAAATAGTTATTTTCTTGTGGTGTAACCACGCCTACATCATATACATAAAAATAGCTACTCGAAACCATTTCGTCATCGATATAGGCTTCCCATAGATATTCGCCTTCTTTCCAGTATGAGCCAATAGTTTCTTGTCCCCATCCTTCACGAACATATACAATGTTTTCATCCGGTTTGATGGTTCTATTTACGTGAATATTGCACAATTCCGTGCGCGTATTGGTAATTGAAAAGGCTTTTAGATTGATATTGGTATTCCACTCTTGCTCGTCAAATTTTTTATTAAAAAATGCGAGTTCTACATAGATATGTCTAATTTCTCCTGCGTCAAATACTTGTCTATACTTTTTGCTCTCGTATAGCCACTCATTGGAGGTATAAATTTTAAGACTTCTAAATTTATAATTGGAGGACATAATTATTATTTTAATATTGTTATATAACGTTGCGAAATTATATTATTTTTTTGCTTGCAATCGAAAAAAAAACATTTTTGAACAATTTCTTTAAGAATTAACAATTTTTTTGTTATTTGATAGTTTAAAATGTTTGTAAATCAAATGTTTGCGTTTTTTGAAAACCAAATAAATATTTATATCAATTTTCATAAAACTACATTGTTGAAAAAAATATAGAAAATTTCTATTTTATGAATTATAATTGCAAAAAATAACTAAAAATGCGTCAATTTATTCCTTCAAATTATTTAAAATGGCTTTTTGTACTCAATGTTTTTTGTGCTACTATTTTGGCAGTGGGGTTTTCTACAAAAGAGGAGGTGAATAAATGTATCAAGCAGGTTATTATTCCTACGTGTAGAAATGTAGAATTTAGTTTTGCAGGAGAGCGAATACCTATGGAAGACCCCGACGTATATGAGAGAATGGACAGAGAATTGCTCGTAAATACCTATTGGCAGAGCAATATGCTATTAAATTTGAAATTGGCAGATAAATTTTTTCCACAAATAGAACCAATTTTGAAAGAATACGGTGTACCCGATGATTTTAAGTATTTAGCATTGGCGGAAAGTGGTATGCGCGATGTGACTTCCAATGCAGGCGCAGCGGGCAAATGGCAATTTATGAAAGGAACAGCCGCTAATTATGGTTTGGTGGTGAATGACGAGATAGATGAACGCTATCACGTAGAAAAATCGACTCGTGCCGCTTGTATGTATTTGCTAGAAGGAAAAAATCAAATTAGTTCGTGGTGCGGTGTGGCTGCGGCATACAATATGGGAAAGGCTGGCATTTTGAGAAAGATGGAAGAGCAACAAGAGTCGAGCTATTTCAATCTTTGGCTCAATCAAGAAACGGCGCGCTATGTATTTAGAATTGTAGCTCTTAAAGAAATTCATAAAAATCCATCGAAATATGGCTACTATTATGGAAAAGAAGATTTATATCCCAATGTTGAGACCGAAAAAGTAATGTTGTATTTGCCTAATAATGATTTGGTAACTTTTGCAAAAAATAGGGGTACAAATTTTAAGACATTAAAATATCTAAACCCTTGGATTAGAGACACTAAAATCACCACATTGAAAGATTCTGTAGAAATAGTTATGCCAATTATAAAAAAATAACTTGGTTTTAAAAAAATACGTTTATATTTGCACTCTCATTTTTTGAGACGGTGCGGTAGCTCAGTTGGTAGAGCAAAGGACTGAAAATCCTTGTGTCGCCGGTTCGATCCCGGCCCACACC
>CAZUUI010000071.1:0-9144 GCA_964622955.1 uncultured Chitinophagaceae bacterium
AACAAAGCCCTAAAATACTTGAGGGCTTTTTTTATACCGTTTATACAATCAATATAGTCCAATTAAAATTGGACTATTTGCTTATATTATCGGCATTTAACACTCTAAACTTTAAAAAAATAAATAATTTTCAACTCTTTTAAAATACGTATAATAGTTCAAACTATTTTGAAAGTAAGATTGGTATTATTTAACATTAACTTAACATCCGTTTAACTATTTGATAACTAATTTTGCACCATATTAAATTATAGTTACATAAATATCAATTCAATGTTAAAAAATTTATTTTTCTTTTTTTGTTTGATTTCTTCAAACATTTTTATTGGACAAGATTCTATAAAGCCAAAAAAATGGTTTGAATCCATTCAAATTAGAGGTTATGCTCAAGTAAGGTATAATAGACTTCTTGAAACAAACGAAAATTTGAATTGTGAGCAATGTGATAGATCTTGGGGTGCAAATGGTGGTTTTTTTATGAGACGAATGCGAATAATCTTTTTTGGACAACTTAGCAAACAAGTTTATTTTTATATACAACCCGATTTTGCAAGTTCTGTTTCTACAACAAGTTTACATTTTGGTCAATTGCGCGATGCTTATTTTGATGTAGGTGTTGACAAAGACAATGAATTTAGATTTAGAATTGGACAGAGTAAGGTACCTTATGGTTTTGAAAATATGCAGTCAAGCCAAAACAGATTGACCTTAGATAGAAATGATGCTTTTAATAGCGCCGTTTCTAATGAACGAGATATGGGTGTATTCTTCTATTGGGCTCCAAAAAGTAAAAGACAATTATTTTCAGAATTGGTTTCTTCTGGTTTAAAAGGTTCTGGAGATTATGGTGTTTTTGCAATTGGTGCATACAATGGACAAACCGCAAATAGACCTGAACTTAATGATAATAAACATATTGTATCACGTATTAGTTATCCTCATAAATTTAAATCAGGTCAAATAATTGAAGCGGGAATACAAGCCTATACAGGAAAAATAGTATTGTCTTCTATTACAAGAAATGTAGCTGTTATTAATACAAAAAATGAATATATTGATCAAAGAATTGGGGGAACTTTTGTTTTATATCCAAAACCTTTTGGTATACAAGCTGAATATAATATAGGAAAGGGTCCTGAATATAATACAGTAACAAATAGTATTGAAGAAAAAAATCTTGACGGTGGTTATATTCTAGGTAATTATCAGTATAAATACAAAAACCATTTGTTTATTCCATTTGTAAAATATCAATTTTATAATGGTGGTAAAAAACACGAATTGGATGCAAGAAGTTATTCAGTAAAAGAATTGGAAATGGGAGTAGAATGGCAACCGAGTAGAAATTTTGAATTTGTAGCGCAATATACTATTTCAAATAGAAGGTTTGAGGATGGTGTATTGAGAAATAATACACAAGAGGGTAACTTGCTTCGTCTTCAAGCACAAGTTAATTTTTAAAGAATTTTTATTTATATAAAAAAAATCCCGCAATTACAGTTGCGGGATTTTCTATTTTATAAAGTAATCTTTACTATTATTTTATTGTAATATTCAAGGTTACATTATCTTCAATAGCTTTATCAGCAACTGTTCCAATAATTCCTGAAGCATATTTGATATCATATTTTGTTCTATCAAATACTAAAGTTGCAGATGCAGAAAATCCATTTTTAGAATTTACTGTAGCCATAAAAGTAACAGGTTTAGAAATTCCTTTGATAGTCAAATTTCCAGAAACAGCAATTTTTCCACCTTTTGCAGCTTTTGCCGATGTAATTTCCAATGTAGCTGTTTGATGTGCTGCTACGTTAAAAAAATCTTCATTTTTCAAATGACCTACCAAGTAAGCATTTTTCTCTTTATCTTCAATATCTGTACAAGTAATAGTATTCATATCTATTACCACTTTTCCATTTTTAAGCATTCCTTTCTCCAAATTCAAAACTCCTTCTTTTACAGAAATATTTCCTTCGTGGCTTCCGCCTACTTTTTTACCCAACCATTTTACGGTTGTGTTTTCTGAAGTTAATTTTACTGCCGAACTTGCACCTTTTTGTGCTGTTACAAATAATGTTGCTGCAATAGCAAACGTTGTTAATACTAATTTTTTCATAAATAAATAATTTTGATGCAAAAGTAGTTGTAATTAAAAACTTATGCTATAAAACTAGATTAAGAAATGATTTTTTTATCTCTTTTCCATTGATTATAAATGTAATAGCAAATAATTATAGGAAATAATACACTAAAGAATAACGTAACATACCATTCTTTTTGATATATAAATCGAATAAAATATGATACAATTATACTCGAGCATATAAATGTGAACAAGAAAAAATAGTTGTAAGGTATAGGAAAATAAAAATTTCCCCAAATCAATGAAATTATAAACATTGAAAAATAACATACCAAAGTAGCAATAGCCGATCCTAAATAACCCATTTCAGGAATTAATACAATATTTAATACAATCGTAATTATTGCACCAGCTACAGCTATGATTCCTCCTTTTTTGGTTTGATTGGTGTATTTATACCATATTGTAGTGTTATAATACATTCCTAAAAACATATTGGCAAGCAATAAAATAGGCACAACAATAATTCCTTCACTGAATTTTGAATTTAAAATCTTTGATATCCAACCAAGATTCAAATATGTAAACACAAAAATAACACAACACGCCACAGTGAAATAATTCATTATCGTAGCATACATTTTTGGGGCATTTTTGTCATCTGCATTCTTAAAGAAAAAAGGTTCGGCACCCATACGAAATGCTTGAATAGCCAATGACATTATAATTGATAATTTATAATTGGCACTATAAATTCCAATTTGATATAAATTTTCTTCAATTTTTCCAGGAAGCAAATATTTTAGCAACGTTCTATCTAATGTTTCGTTTACCATTCCTGCCAATCCAACAATTAAAAGTGGATAAGAATAAGGCAACATTTGGTCCAATAATATTTTGTTATATTTTTTAATGGATACTAAAATAGATTTTGAAAAATATAAAAACAATAAAAAACTAGGAATTAAATTAGCTAAAACTATCCAAAGTACCTGATCTTCTTTGTGTATGTTTTCAAAATTTCCTCTAATGATAAATTCTACAAAAATGATATTTAGAATTACATTGCACAAAATATAGATTGTTTTCAATGTCACAAATTTCTTGGATTGCCCTTTTTGACGTAATTGTGCCAAGGAAATATTCACTAAATTATCAAAAAACAATATAAGTGCAAAAAGTCTTATATAAATTTCTTTTCCTTCATAATGCATAGCATTTGCAATAGGAGTTGCTAATAACAACAATAGAAAAGTAAGACATCCCGATACAAAAAACACTATATTTTGTGCTGTATTATAGACATCTTTTTCATCATTATCTTTTACAAATCTAAAATATGCCGTTTCCATTCCAAACATATATATAATATTGAAAAATGCTACATAAGCATATAATTCTCCAATAATACCCAATTCCACAGGGCCGTTTAATCTATTGGTATAATAAGGGGTAAGTATCCAGCTCAAAAGTCGCATCAAAATAGTACTTACTCCATAAATTATTGTATCTTTAAATAGAATTTTTATTGACATAAATTTTTATTTAAACCAAGAACTGTAGAGCGTATAATTATTTGCTATTCGTTCTATTTCGCCTTCTTTAAGCGATGTAGGAACATCTTTTATTTTTTTTGCGGGAACTCCGGCCCACAATTCTCCTGATTTTATATGTGTATTTGCGGGAATTACTGCACCTGCCGCTACAATTGAATATGATTCTATAATGGTATTGTCCATTACCACGGCATTCATTCCTATGAGTACATTATCGTGTATGGTACATCCGTGCACACAAGCATTGTGTCCTATCGATACATTATTTCCCAAAGTTGTACCCGCTTTTTGGTAAGTACCGTGAATAGTAGCATTGTCCTGAATGTTCACTTTATTACCCATTTTAATGAAATTAACATCGCCACGTACAACTGCCCCAAACCATATACTACACTCTTCTCCCATTTCTACATCGCCCACTATTGTTGCGTTGGGCGCTACAAAAGTCGATTTTGTAATTTTGGGTTCTTTTCCATTTACTGCCAATATTATAGGATTCATATCTAATATGTTGATAAATTAATTTTTACAAATTTAATGTATTTTTTTTTATTTATATATTTGCATAAACTTAAATAATATAATATGTTTGATATTTTCTCAAAATTTGGTGAAATTAAAGATAAAGCTATGAAGGCAAAAGATGAATTGGAAACAAAAGAGTTTTCTGTTTCCGATTCAAAAAATACTGTAATTGTAAAAAGCAATGGAAAAAAAGATATTCTTTCTATTGAATTACAAGCTGGATTTTCCAATCTTTCTTTTGAAGAACAGCAATTAGCGGTAAATGAAGCTACTAAGAAAGCTTTGTATGAAAGTCAAAATTATTTCTTAAGCGTAGTAAAAAATGTAGTACCAAATATACCAGGATTGAATATTTTTGGATAAATTACTGATAAAGAAATAACTAACATAAATTGTTTGTAATTGTTGATTTTATTGGAAAAAAGATAAAATATGAAGAAAGTAAAAAAGTTATCAAATCGTATAAACTTCTAAATCCACAAAATATAAATCAAATCAACAATCAACATAAATAAAGTTATTAATATTAATAATTAACATTAAATTTATTAGTACTTATAAAATAATTTAAAATGAATAGATTACAAATAATTTGATTGTTTAAAAACATTAAATATTTGTTGAAAATGAGAAAGTCAATGTTTAAACAAAAAAGTTATTACCCAATTCACACACATTATTATTACTTATTAGTTTTCTTTTTATAAAAAAAATATATTTAATAATAATAGAAGTGGATTAAATTTGCAAAAGCTTTTGAAAAATAATATGGTATAAATTACTTTATTAGAATTAAAAAGAAAAGTAAAATTTTTTGAAATGAAAAAAGGATTATTGTTTTTGATGTTTTTCTTTGTTGCGAAATTAAAATCTCAAGATTTTGTAAAAGAACAATTACAGTATCCTAGAGTGAGTGAAGCATACAATTCAAAGTATTACAAGATAGATAGTTTGTTTAAATCAAAAAAAATAGAATTAAATAAAGTTCAAGTTTTTTGGAGAGCTTTTAAATGGAATAAAACACTAGAATTATGGGCTTATTCAATTGATAGTCAAAAGTTTATACATATTTTAACCTATCCTATTTGTACTACTGTAGGTGAATTGGGACCGAAAAGGAAGGAAGGTGATTTACAAATTCCAGAAGGAGTTTATGAAATCAAATCATTTAATCCAGCTAGTAAATATTATCTTTCTTTAGAGCTTAATTATCCAAATGAAAGTGATAAGATATTATCAAAGGCTGAACGATTAGGTGGTGATATTTATATTCACGGAAAATGTGAAACAATAGGTTGTTTACCTATGAACGATGATTTAATAAAAGAAATATATTTAATAACCGCTATAGCTAAGAATAATGGACAATTAATGATACCTGTCCATATATTTCCAACAAGGTTAACACTTAATAATTTTAATAAATTAAAGTTAGATTATTTTAAAAATAATGTTAGTTTATTAGCTTTTTGGTCTAATTTGAAACAAGTATATGATTTTTTTGAAAAGAATAAAATAGTTCCAACAGTATCTGTAGATCCAAATACAGGTAAGTATATTATATTAAATTAATTTAAGTGGAAGTAGATATAGTTTTTTATAATAATACAGAAGATAATGATATTGATACTTTAATAAGTACACTAGATATTGATATAATTAACTCTTATATAAAATCTCTAAATTTAAATTATGAATCTATTTATCTTGAATATTCATTTATTTCTTCAGAAGATATGATCAATTTAAATATTGATTCTTTAGATCACAATTATGATACCGATATTTTAAGTTTTAATTTATCTATTGATGAATCAAATCTTTTCGGAAATTTTTATTTATCATTAAATAAAATTAAAGAGAATAGTATAGATTATAGTTCAAGTCTTCATAATGAGTTATACAGAGTAATTATACACGGATTTTTACATTTGATAGGCTATAATGATAGTACAGATAGTGAAATTGATGAAATAAGAAATGAAGAAAATAAGTTTTTAGATTATTTGAAGAATTATGTTCCACGTGGAACAGTGTAAAAATAACCTTTCAAGTTCCACGTGGAACATTAATATTAAGAAATGAAAAAAATATTTTTAATTTTATTGTTTTTAAATCAATTAAATTTAATTACTCAAGATGAATCGGAAGGGCAGGAGATACCTAATATTTCTGGTATATATAATTTAGATGTTGCTACCAGTAATTATAAGTTTGTTTTTCTTGAAGATAATAATTTTTATTTTGTGTCCACTACGTCACTTAAAAAAACTTTTGTTTATGGTAAATATACAATTGATGGAGATAAAGTTAACTTCCATTTTAAACCTGGTCTTTTGAATCCTTTTATTGCTTATATGGGATATAACAAAGATCAAAAGAAAAAAGACGAAATAAGAGTTTCGTGTAAACTGTCTTCTTTTCGTTCTTTTTTCCCTATATTTAATTTTAATAATCTATGGTATTTTAATTCAAAAAACAATCAAAACTATTTTGAATTTTATATTAGTAAAGATAATACGTCATTTAAACTATCTAATGCTCATTACAAAGTTGATTTTAATAAACAAATAAGTAATTTTATAGTTAATAAGTCTTATGCAATATATCAGTTTGATAAAATCAATGATATAAAAATAATGTATAATGATAATTATTTATTGTTAAATGCACTTAAAGACGATTATTTGCGTGTTCGTTTTAGAGATAATCAATTATATATTTATGAAACACAACCTTTTTCCGAAAAACAATATTCAAATCCTGATATAATTCAATCTATGTTTACAGATTATTTATATAATTCTTTTGAAGAGTCGGAAATATTAGATAATAATGTATATTACTTCGTCAATTTTATAGAAGAAAACGAACATATAGAGTTAAATAATAGTTTAATCAAACCTTTAAATACAAAATAAACTGGTTTTATGTTTCAAAAATATGATGTTATAGTTGTAGGTGCAGGACACGCGGGTTGTGAAGCTGCCGCTGCTGCTGCAAATATGGGAAAGAAAACCCTCTTAATTACAATGAATATGCAGGTAATAGGGCAGATGAGTTGTAATCCTGCTATGGGTGGTGTAGCCAAAGGTCAAATAGTAAAAGAAATAGATGCATTGGGAGGATTATCGGGAATTGTTTCAGATAAATCTATGATTCAATTCCGAATGCTAAACAGAAGTAAAGGACCTGCAATGTGGAGTCCAAGAACACAGAATGATAGAATGTTGTTTGCTTCGCTGTGGAGAGAGTATTTGGAAAACATACCTACTTTAGATATTTATCAAGAAATGGTAGCGGGTTTGTTGGTAAAAGATAATCAAGTGTTTGGTATTAGAACGCAATTAGGAATAGAAATAGAAGCTAAAGCCGTAGTTCTTACAAATGGTACTTTTCTAAATGGTTTAATTCATATTGGCGATAAAAAGTTTGGTGGTGGAAGAGCCGCAGAAGCTAAAGCTACAGGTATTACCGAACAGTTGTTGACTTTGGGATTTGAAAGTGGAAGAATGAAAACAGGAACTCCACCTAGAGTTGATGGAAGAAGTCTTGATTATACAAAAATGGAAGTTCAAGACGGAGATCCTATAATGGAAGGTTTTTCGTTTATGGATATTGAAAAACCAAAAGAGCAAAGATGTTGCTGGATTACATATACAAATCAAAATGTTCACGAGTCGTTGAAAGAAGGATTTGATAGAAGTCCAATGTTTAATGGCGATATTGAAGGTGTGGGACCTCGATATTGTCCTAGTATTGAAGATAAAATAAATCGTTTTGCAGATAAAGATAGACATCAAATTTTTGTAGAACCCGAAGGATGGAATACAAATGAAATTTATGTAAACGGTTTTTCTACTTCATTGCCGTATGATGTACAATATAATGCTTTAAAACAAATACCAGGGTTTGAAAATGTAAAAATGTATCGTCCTGGCTATGCAATAGAATATGATTATTTTCCGCCAACTCAGTTGGATATTTATTTACAAACAAAATTGATTAAAAATTTGTTTTTTGCAGGACAAATCAATGGAACTACTGGATATGAAGAAGCCGCAGGACAAGGTTTGGTTGCTGGAATTAATGCCTGTAGAATGATTGACGATCAAGATCCTCTTGTGCTAAAAAGAGATGAAAGTTATATTGGTGTATTGATAGATGATTTGGTAAATAAAGGAACGGAAGAACCCTATAGAATGTTTACGAGTAGAGCTGAATATAGAATATTATTGCGTGGCGATAATGCCGATTTTAGATTGACTCCACTTGGACAAAAATTAGGTTTGGCAAAAGATGAAAGAATAAATAAGACAGAAACTAGAAGAAAGGAAGTAGAAGAAATAATTGAGTTATTTAAAACCATAAAAGTAACTCCTGATGATGTAAATACCTTATTTGAAGAATTGGGAACGGCTAGTTTAAAACAACAAGTTCCATTGGGAAATATTCTTACACGTCCAGAATTGTCAATGGAGCAAATTTTTAAAATAGATAAGCTAAAAAGTGTTTTTGAAAAATATACAGAATCTGCTATTACAAGCGCAGAGATAGAACATAAGTATAAGGGCTATATTGATAAAGAAAAAGAAGTAGCAATGAAATCAAAAAATCTTGAAGATTTAATGATTCCAGACAATTTTGATTATAGCAAAATAGGAAGTCTATCTACAGAAGCTAGAGAAAAATTAAAAAAGATACAACCCAAAACGTTGGGTCAAGCAAAAAGGATAAGTGGTATAAATCCAAGTGATATAGCCATTCTTTTGGTTTTTATAGGTAGATAAAATATTGGTAATATGTATTATATTATTGATAAAAAATCACTTGAAGAAAAGTTAATTGATAAAACTGCTTATAATTCTCTTATAAATCAATATATATCGGATTATTTTTAATTTAAGAAGTTTAGACGATAAAATGCTTAAACTATCTTCTATTGCCGATGTTTATAGAATTGGAAAAGAATTAAGAAAA
>CAZUUI010000072.1:0-9073 GCA_964622955.1 uncultured Chitinophagaceae bacterium
ATTTTGAAGTATCAAAACGTTTCATTTGCTTTTCCAAATCTTCTTTGCTTATATACTCATTTCCTCCAAAACTACAATAATCAAAAATTCTCTTGAGTTTGTATAAATCTAAAATTTCAGAATTTAGATAAAACTTTGTTAACAAATCCATTGTAGTGTATGGATTGGGAACATCTTTACCATATTTTGAAATATCTTTTTGTAACACAATAGAAATATTGTTGAAGAAACAAATAGCATCTAACATTTCTATACTTTTGTGATGAATATTTTGAAGTGTATTTTGCACTATAATTGAATCGGGATGAAATTCTTTAAAATCTATTTTCAAATCGGATTTATGGCAATAAGCTTTCTTTAAAATAATTGGTAAATAAGTATCTCCTATCAAAGAAAAATTAAAATCCAATCTTCCAATAATGGTATCAGTATTTGGAATTTCAATAATTTTAGACTCATTTTTCTTCAAAAAAACATCTAGTAAAACTGTATCAAAATTGTTTATTGAAAATTTTATAGTTGTGGCTACAGAATCCCTGCTAGAATTTTTAATCGTAATAGTATTAGAAGAATATAAATAAAAACTCGACGAAATAAAAACAAAAAAAAGGATTGATTTTTTAAAATTCATATAGTTTTGTTAAATGTCTTTAACGAAAATTTACAAAATTTATTATTCATTTCCTATATTTGTTTTTTATTAAAATCTTACAATAATGAAATACACTCCATTTTTATTATTTGCCTTGCTAGTTGGATGTGGCAATGCTCCAAAAGGCGATGTTGAATTTGAGACATTTTCGCAGTATTTTATAGAAAATTTGTGGAAACAAAATCCAGGTTGGGCTACTAGCGTAGGTTATCACAAATATGATAGTATTTTAACCATTCCCAATGAAGAAAACCGTAAAAAATCGTTAACTTTTTCTACGCAATATTTAGATAGTTTAAAACAATTTGATTTTGAAAAATTGTCCAAAACCCATCAAACCGATTATTTAATTCTTGAGAACTATTTGAAAAGCAATGCGTTCTACATCAATGAATTTAAAAGTTTTGAATGGGATCCATCGGGATATAATTTTGGGGAAACTTTATTCAAAATTATGAGCAATAAAGAAGCGAAACCTGCCGAAATTATTACTAATTTAAATAAATTTTTGTCTAATACAAATGCATATTTCGCCGCAGCCAAACAAAACATAAAAAATCCCACACGCGAACATACCGAGCTCGCATTAAGCCAACTCAAAGGCACCAAAGAAATGCTAGAAAATGGCGATATTGCTGCATTTTTTGACACTCAAAAAAGCGAAAAATCACAACTTTTGGCTTCTATAAAAGATATTGATGGGTTCTTAGAGTTTCTTCAAAATCAACTCAATCAAATTGATGCTGGAAAAATAAAACCGAGAAGCTATAGCATTGGCAAAGAATTATTTACAAAGAAATTTGACTACGAAATTCAATCTAAATTTACGGCTGAAGAAATCTATAACAAAGCCGTTTCTCGCAAAAAAGAAATTCAGGGCGAAATGTACAGCTATGCTAGCAAATTATGGACAAAGTATTATCCCAATACGCCAATAGAAAAAGATTCGATGCTTTGTGTACAAAAAGTGATTGATGCCGCTTGCAAATCGCACGTAAATCGCGATCAATTTTTAGCGGAAATAGAACGCCAAATTCCTATTTTGACCGAATTTGTTACGAGCAAAAACTTGATAGATATGGATCCTACCAAACCACTAAAAGTCCGAAAAGAGCCCGAATGGATGGCAGGCGTAGCCGGTGCAAGTATTTCTTCGCCAGGTCCTTATGAAAAAAATGAAAACACCTACTACAATGTAGGAACCTTAGCGCATTATGCGCCTGAAGAAGCGGAGAGTTTTTTGAGAGAATACAATCAATATATGCTTCAAATCTTGAATATTCACGAAGCCATTCCAGGGCATTATGTTCAATTGATTCACGCCAATAAATCGCCGAGTATGATTCAAAACATTATGGGTAATGGTGCTTTTATAGAAGGATGGGCGGTGTATAGCGAAAGAATGATGATGGAAGAAGGTTGGGACAAAAATACCAGTATCAATGCTATCGAAAGTAGCAATGAAATGTGGCTTTTCTATCTCAAATGGCATTTGCGTGCTGCCTGCAATACCATTCTAGATTATTCGGTACACTGCAAAAATATATCTAAAGAAGACGCTATGAATCTATTGGTAAAAGAAGCCTTTCAGCAGCCTGCCGAAGCCGAGGGAAAATGGCGTAGAGCCACACTCAGCCAAGTGCAGCTTTGCTCTTATTTTACAGGGTACACCGATATTTATGAATTTAGACAAGGGCTAAAAAACAAGGATAAAAACTTCAATCTCAAAGAATTTCACAATAAATTATTAAGTTTTGGGTCGCCGCCGTTGAAATATATTGAGAAGATGTATTAACTATATGTCCAATAAAAAAGTCCAACAATTTGTTGGACTTTTTTATTATTAGGAAAAGAAAACTACTACAAAATCAACATACAATCTCCATATGTAAAGAAATTATATTTCTCCTTTATTGCTTGCTCATAAGCTTCCATAATTAAATCATATCCGCCAAATGCAGTTGTCAATATTAACAAAGTAGATTTTGGAATGTGAAAATTAGTCAACATACAATCGGCTACACTAAAGTCAAATGGAGGAAAGATAAATAAATTTGTCCATCCATCATAAGGCTTTAACAAACCTGTGCTAGTAATAGAACTTTCCAAACTTCTCATTACTGTAGTTCCAACTGCGCAAACTCTTTTACCGTTTGCTTTTGTTTCATTTACTATATCAGCTGTTTTATCCTTAATTTTTACATATTCAGCATCCATCCTATGTTTCGATAAATCTTCTACATCAATGGTACGAAAACTTCCAAGCCCTGTATGCAATGTCAATTCATCTATATTTACGCCTTTAATTTCCAGACGTTTCATTATTTCAGGCGTAAAGTGTAATCCCGCTGTAGGTGCAGCTACCGCTCCTACTTCTTTTGCATAAATAGTCTGATATCTCTCTTTATCAGAAGGATCCAATCCTCTTTGTTTTACAATATATTTTGGCAATGGCGTCTCGCCAAAACTAAACAAATAATCTCTAAACGTACTGCTATCACCATCGTAGAAAAAACGCAACGTTCTTCCTCTCGACGTGGTATTGTCTATAACTTCTGCTACTAAAACATAGTCTTTCCCAAAATACAATTTGTTTCCAACTCTTATTTTTCTGGCAGGATCTACCAATACATCCCATACAAATTGCTCTGAATTTAATTCTCTCAATAAGAAAACTTCGATTTTTGCACCCGTTTTCTCTTTTGTAGCCCACATTCTAGCGGGCATTACTTTGGTGTTGTTGAACAACATTAAATCGCCGTCGTCAAAATAGTTCAAGATATCCTTGAACATTTTGTGCTCGATAGTGCCTTTTTTTCTATCTACAACCATCATACGGCTGTCGCCACGCTCTTTGGGTGGATATTTGGCTACTAAATCTTCGGGTAAATCAAATTCGAATTTGTTGAGTTTATATACTTCAGACATTTTTTTTGAGTATTTTTTATAAATGGAGCGCAAATATAAGATAATCAAGATGCCTTTGTCAAGATTATTTTAAAATAAATTGAAAATCAAAGAAATAATTTGAATTTTAGACTAAGAAAAGATAGTTAGTTTTTTTTACAAATCAAACAATGTGCCCTGAATAGGCTTTATATTTTTATCTTCTTCGGTAATGATAATGTCCAATTCTTTTTTCTCTTCAGGAATAGGCATAGGAGCGGGCATTTCTTTTTTGGGCTCTTCGTATACAAGCTCTTTGTCTTTTGATACCAATTCTATTTTGCCTTTTAGTTCGTGTTGTGTCAATCTATTGCCAAGTGCTTTCCAGCCTTTGATGTCAATAAAATCATTTAATAAAATCTCTTCAATCACTTCTTCTTTGTTCTTGCCTTTCAAGATTTTGAATTTCACTTTAGGACTTTGCTGTCCTGTAACAAGCATCAACTTACTCTTGTCGTGTTCTGTGATAAAACTATGTTCTTTTAATTCGGTCTTTACCTCAATGGCAAAACGTTTTACATAATAGTTTTTGGATTCTCCATCAAAATAGATAGCACTCAAAGTGGTTTTTTCATTGAATTTTTCAATACTTATGATATTGTCCCAGTCTACTTTCAATGTGTTTTCGGGAGTTCCCAACGAATAGCTTCCATTTTTATTCAAAATCAAGAAACTATCTTCCGCAAAAAATTCGCCCAAATATTGTCCTTCTTTGTTTTTATTAATTCTTCCCGTTTCTTTATTTACCCAAAGATGATTTCCTCCTATCGTAGATTCACCTTTTTTCTTCATATCAATTTTTTGGATTGGGTAGGTAGTAATGATATTTCCTTGACTATTTCTACCTTTCACCATTACGCTCTTGAAATCAAAATCAAATATTTTGATACGCGCTTTGCTGGATTGCGACAACTTAATATTAACAATTTCCGCTTCGCCATTATGATTTACGGTCAAATACAAGATTTTACAATTATTCCCATTGGTCAAATCGTATTCTTTATCCCTTGTGATAGCCAAAACTTGGAATCGTTTTACATAGTTTTTGCCCGATTTGGGGTCTAGGTAAATAAGGTTGTAGATGGTACGTTCGTCGTCTTTTTTCCAAACCCCACAATACAAGATGTCTTTTCCTACAAATTTTTTATCCGAAATTCGAGAAACAATCATTTTGCCATCCTTGCGAATAACGATAATGTCATCCAAATCCGTACAATCGGCGATGAATTCTTCTTTTTTGAGTCCATAGCCTATAAATCCGTCTTTGAAGTTGGCATACAATTTTTGATTGTTTAGCACTACTTGCTTCACTTCTATTTTGTCAAAAGTCTTAATCTCTGTTCTTCGTTCTTTTCCTTTGCCAAATTTCTCAATTAATGTATTGAAATAATCAACCGCATAGTCTTCCAAATGGTCTAAATGGTGCTGAACTTGTGCAATATCGTCTTCGTACTTTTTGATTTTGGCTTTGAGGTCGTCAATATCCAATTTGTAGATTCTTCTAACAGGCTTCTCGGTCAATTTTTCATAATCTTCCTTGCTTACCTCTCTTTTGAAAATGCCTAAATACGGCTCAAATCCTTTTTCAATAGCGAGCAATACTTTCTCCCACGTTTCGTGTTTTTTCTCAAGCTCTTTATAGATTTGCTCTTCAAAAAATATTTTTTCTAACGATAAAAAATGCCATTTTTCCTCCAAGTCGTGTTTTTTGATTTCCAACTCGCGCTGCATCAAATTCATTGTATTTTTGGTAGAAAGTCGAAGCATTTCGTCTACTCCCAAAAACATAGGCTTATCATCTATAATACAGCATCCTAGTGGACTGATAGAAACTTCGCACAATGTAAAGGCATACAACGTATCAATGGTGTGGTCTATTGACGTGCCGGGTACCAATTCTATTTGAATATCTACATCGCTAGCGGTATTGTCATTTACTTTTTTGATTTTGATACGACCTTTTTGATTTTCGGACAAAATACTGTCTATCAATTTTTCTGTCGTTACGCCAAAAGGAACACTCGTAATTCGTATAATTTTGTTATCTACTTTCTCAATTTTAGCTCTACAACGGATTTTGCCACCGCGATTTCCTTGGTTGTAATTGCTTACATCTATCATACCGCCTTGAAGAAAATCGGGATACAATTCAAAAGATTTTCCTTGAATGCATCGGATAGAAGCCTTGCAAAGTTCTATGAAATTGTGAGGAAGAATTTTTGTACTCATTCCCACCGCAATTCCGTCTACACCATCGGAAAGGAGCAATGGGAACTTGATAGGTAAGAATACGGGTTCTCTTTTTCTACCATCATAGCTCAGTTGCCATTCGGTATTTTGATCGTGAAAACAAGCGTATAATGCAAATTTTGAAAGTCTAGCTTCGATATAACGGGGCGCGGCAGCACTATCACCTGTACGGATATCTCCCCAGTTTCCCTGTGTTTCAATCAAAAGCTCTTTTTGTCCTATGTTCACAAGTGCATCGCCAATACTGGCATCTCCGTGTGGATGATACTGCATGGTTTGTCCTATTAGGTTGGCCACTTTGGTAAAACGACCGTCATCTTGTTCTTTCATAGCATGAAGAATTCTACGTTGCACGGGTTTGAGTCCATCGTACAAAGCAGGAATAGCCCTTTCCAATACCACATAAGACGCATATTCAAGAAACCATTTCTTGTACAAACTATCTACATGTGGGATATTTTCTATGGGTTTATTATCTTTTTCTTCTTCTTGCATAATTCAACCGCAAAAAAACAAAAAAAAAATGAATTGAGCCTAAAACGTTTTGAACATCTGTATTTTTTTAGTGTCCTAAAAAGGGTTCCTTAATTATTTTTATTTAAATATTACACCTATCATTCCACAAATTTATGGACATACAAGCTTGACAAGCTTACGTCCATTCCTACTATTTTCCCATTGTACGAAAGCTCTGATAATTGATAATAGGTGCAATTTGAACTACTATCAATCACTTTAGCAGTTTTATAGTTTAATGTATCAATATCATTATTAGGAAATTGAAAGAAAAATTGAATAATATTTTCAAATCCTGAAATTGATGATAATTGATTTGAGTATAAGACATTTGTATTAGATATAGATGCTCCATTGATTTCTTTTAGCCACACAAGGTCTGTAATATAGTTTTTAACGCCATTTTTGTAATAAAATAATTGTAGACTATCCGCTTTTGAGCCAAGATATTCTTGATTGTTTTTTATAATTTTGAAATAAATTGTGGAAGGTGGCGAAGTACATACTTTTGATTTAGAACAGCCAAATAGAAGACTTGTTATCAAGAAAAAAATCAATATATTTTTCATAAGTAATGTATTTGTTTCTAGCAAAAATACAATTTTTGGATAAAATTACAAATTGTTTTTGCCAGCTTTGCACAAGGGATAGCAGCGGCATCCTGCGAAGCCTTTGGCGGAGCAGATAGAGCGGATAGCCCGTCCCGGAGGGTGTGCCCAAATTTTTTATTTTTGACATTTTGTCCGATTTTTGGGTTTGGTACAAAAATTGAAAAATGAACTGCATATAAATTATAAAATAGTATGAATAAAGGTAAAATTAATGTACAGGTAGAGAATATCTTTCCGTTGATTAAGAAGTTTTTGTATTCGGACCATGAAATTTTCCTAAGAGAGCTGGTGAGTAATGCTACGGATGCAACATTGAAACTAAAACATCTCACGCAAATTGGACAAGCACAGGTAGAATATGGCAATCCAAAAATTGAAATTAAAGTAGATAAAGAAGGTAAGAAATTGCATATTATTGACCAAGGACTTGGGATGACACAAGAAGAGGTGGAGAAATATATCAATCAAGTGGCTTTTTCGGGCGCAGAAGAATTTTTGGAGAAATACAAAGATTCGGCAAAAGATTCAGGTATTATCGGACATTTTGGCTTGGGATTCTATAGTGCATTTATGGTGGCTCATACGGTGGAGATTTTTACAAAAAGCTATACCGATGCTCCAGCGGCACATTGGACGTGTGATGGAAGTCCCGAATATACGCTAGAAGCTTGTGATAAAGCGGATAGAGGTACCGAAATAGTACTTCATATAGCGGAGGATAGTTTGGAGTTTTTGGAGGAATATCGCATCAAAGAATTATTGAATAAATACAATAAATTTATGCCCATACCAATTAAATTTGGTATGAAAAAAGAATATTTGCCCCTACCTGAAGGTGCTGCAGAAGACGCTAAACCCGAGGAAATAGAGGTAGATAATATCATCAATAATCCTTCACCTGCTTGGACCAAAAAGCCTTCGGAATTGAAAGACGAGGATTATAGTGCATTCTATAGAGAATTGTATCCGATGCAGTTTGAAGAGCCATTGTTCCATATTCACCTCAATGTGGATTTTCCTTTTAATTTGACAGGGGTTTTGTATTTTCCTAAATTGAGTCCCAATTTACAAATTCAAAAAGACAAGATACAGTTGTATCAAAATCAAGTATTTGTAACCGACAATGTAGAGGGAATTGTGCCAGAGTTTTTGACGATGCTACGAGGTGTAATTGATAGTCCCGATATTCCTTTGAATGTATCGAGAAGTTACCTTCAAGCGGATGGCAATGTGAAGAAAATTTCGGAGTACATCACCAAAAAAGTTGCAGAGAAATTACAATCTTTATTCAAAGATAATCGTGAAGATTTTGCCAAAAAATGGAATGATATTAAAATAGTGATTGAATATGGAATGCTTTCGGAAGCTAAATTCTACGAAAAAGCAAATGCCTTTGCATTGTATCCAACTACGGATGGTGACTATTTGACATTGGAGGAGTTGAAAGAAAAAATTGCTCCTTTGCAAAAAGATAAAGATGAAAAATTAATAGTACTGTATGCTTCGGACAAAGATGCACAACATAGCTATATAGAAGCTGCTAAAGCTAAAGGATATATTGTTTTGGTATTGGATAGCCCGATTATTTCTCACTTGATTCAAAAATTGGAAGGCGATAATGACAAAATGCAATTTTCAAGAGTAGATGCGGGGCCAATAGATACGCTTATTCGCAAAGAAGAAAATCAAGTTTCAAAACTCTCTGAAAAAGAAAAAGAAACTTTGAAAGCAGCCATTGAAGAAAATGTGCCTAAAGCAAGTTTTACAGTTCAGTTGGAAGCAATGGATAGCGATGCATCGCCATTTATGATTACGCAGCCTGAATTTATGCGTCGTATGAAGGAAATGAGTGCTGCTGGCGGTGGTGGAATGTTTGGGATGGGTTCAATGCCTGATATGTATCAATTGGTGGTGAATGAGAATCATCCATTGGCGACAAAAATAGTAGAAACACAGGATACCGATGCACAGAAAGCTATGATAAAACAAGCGGTGGATATTGCTAAACTATCGATGAATCTACTCAAAGGCGAAGAGCTGACGGAGTTTGTAAAACGTAGTTTTGAAAAATTGTAGCAAATAAATTAGTAAAATAAGT
>CAZUUI010000073.1:0-2434 GCA_964622955.1 uncultured Chitinophagaceae bacterium
TACGACTCATACTTTGATAGACGACACCTTTAAAGTATCGCTGATTCCATACACTTTAGAACATACCAATGCTAATCAATGGCAACAAGGTTCAAAAATAAATGTAGAATTTGATTTTTTGGCAAAATATCTACAACGAAATATTCAGTTGGGAAAATAAAATAGTTCCTCTTTTTTGCAAAGAGGAACTATTTTTATGAATTATATTCAATAATAACTAAATTTATATTTTAGTCAATTTTGCGGTTATAATTAGAGAGGATTCAATTCTTTTAGCCGTTATGGAATTACAGTCAAAAGCAACTACCTCTGCAGTATCTTCGTCAAATACTATGTAATTCTTATTGTTTGAAGTAAAAACTTTCCATGTGCCATTTTCTGAGGGTTCTGTACATTTAGAATCCCTATTGTCTGTAAAGTTGCCTGATGAGTTTAAGGTAATTGTATTGTTAAAACAAGGATCACTGGTAATCATAGCACCAATTGTAGATGTAACATCTGCTCCATTTGATTCTACTTTAATTAGTGAAGGCTTGTATGTTTTATTCTCAAATGAAGATTTCCCAAAAGTACATGATTGATTTTCGGTCTTACTACAGGAGAATAATGTTGCTAGGAAAAATCCTATTGTAGAGATTAAAATTATTTTTTTCATTTTATACAAATTTTTATGCAAAGTTAAGAAGTATAATGAAAGTTATATATTTAAGTTTTTAAAAAAAATCATTAAAAATCTTTATGAAGTTGAAGGTCTTTTTAACGTATTCAACTCGTTTTTGAGAGAGAAATGAATGATGTTAATAACCTATTTCCCCCACTTCATCACAAAATCATTCATATAATAGTTGTTGCCTATGTCAAAATCTTCAACGGATTCAATATAAAAACCAATTTTGAAGTAGAAATTTATGGATTTGAAATTTTTACGATTTACGGTTAATCGGAATGTTTGAATGTGAGGGTGAAGCGCTAAAATTTGCTCAAATACGATTTTGCCTATTCCTTTGCCCTGCTCCGATTGTAGAACATAAAATTTATTTAGAAAAGCCTCCGTGCTATCAGTTATAGATACAAAACCTACAGCTTTTCCATCATTTTCAATGATATAAAAAGTATGTTTTTTTTCTTGCATTTGTTCCAGCAATGCTTCTTTAGAATACATTTTACCGAGCATATAATCCACCTGCTCCTGACCAATAATGGGAACATAATGAATATTCCATATTGATTCTGCCAATTGATAAATTAAAGTAAAGTCAGATTCTTTTGCAAGACTTAATGTAATGTTCATTTCTATTTTTTTATAGATTAAATTTCATTTGCCACCGCCAAAGATAATAACATTACCTCATTTGCACCTGCTTTTAGTAGTTCTTTAGAGCAAGTTTCAATTGTTGCGCCAGTAGTGATAACATCATCTACCAAAATGATTTTTTTATCTAAAATCATTTGTGGTTTTGTTACCTCAAAGACATCTTTCACATTTTCTTGGCGCGCTTCCTTGTTCAAAAAAGTTTGAGAGCTGGTGTGCTTGGTTCGTATAACGCTTTCCGTATCAATATCTATAGAAATTGTAGAAGCAATTCCCTGAGCAATTAGTTCACTTTGGTTAAAGCCTCTTATACTTTGTTTGGCTTTGTGAAGCGGGATAGGAATAATGCTATCAGCACTTGAAAAAATAGAATTTATGAGCCGCTTCCCTACTATCATTCCCAAACTTTCTGCCAATTGCGTATTGCCATCATATTTAATTTTATAGAGGATTTGACTAGTAAGATTGTTTTTGGAAACAAAATACATACTAAAAGCATGCTTAATAGGAACCACTCCTTTGAATTTATCCAAAATTAAATTATTCTTAAAGTCTTGTATATGTGTTTTTTCCAATGCCTCAAAGCATGAAACACAAAATAAATCCGATTTTAGAAAAACGCGTTTGTTGCAAATATTACATGTCTGTGGAAATAGGATTTCTGCTAGTTTTTGAACTGATTTCATATTGATTTTTTTGAATTTTGTTTAAAATAAATATAAATGCTGCCCCTACAGCATTAAAAAGAATGTCATACCCCGAAAAACATCGATTGATAGCAACTGTTTCTTGAAGGATTTCGATAATCGTACCAAAACATACCATAGCTACCCATAGTTTGAAAACAAAATGGAATTCCCGCTGCTGAATGGTGTTGTATAGTGAAAAATATAGCAAAAATGCCATCAAAGCATACATTACAAAGTGTACAATTAAGTCAATAAAATTAAACCCAATCTTTGGAAAACTATGCCCTGGCAATAAACTCAATATTAAAACAATGGCAGTCCACATTGCTGTAAACTGCCATTTATTTTTAAAAAATTTGGATGTAATATCCATATGTTTTATATTGTTTAACCAACCATAGCTTGGTAGTCAGCGGCACTCATTAGTTCGTCC
>CAZUUI010000073.1:2444-8989 GCA_964622955.1 uncultured Chitinophagaceae bacterium
CAATTCAGCAGGATTACTAATAGTGATTTCTACCATCCAGCCATTTCCATAAGGATCAGAATTTACCAATTGAGGGTCAGATTCCAACTCTTCGTTTAAGTTCAATACCGTTCCGCTTACAGGCATAAATAAGTCTGAAACTGTCTTTACTGCTTCAATTGAACCAAAGATCTCATTTTGCTTTACTTCTTTGCCCAAAGTAGCAATATCCAAAAATACGATATCACCCAATTCTTTTTGTGCAAAATCAGTAATTCCTACTTTTGCTTTGTTTCCTTGTACCAAAACCCATTCGTGTTCTTTTGTGTACTTCAATTCTGATGGAAAATTCATTTGTTTTATGTTTTAGAGTTAATAATTTTTTATGTTTTAGTTTGCAAATTTAACTAGGAAGCCAGAAAGAAGATGAAAAATTATTTACTTCAGCTTTAATTTCGGCCAATACAGCTTCATTATCTATGTTCATCAAGGCTTTATCTATCCATGTTACTACTTTTTCCATATCGGCTTCTTTCATACCACGGGTAGTAATGGCTGGTGTTCCCACTCGAATTCCTGATGTGATAAAAGGCGATTTGTCATCAAAAGGTACCATGTTTTTATTTACAGTAATATCTACTTTTCCTAATGTGATTTCTGCTTTTTTCCCCGAAATTTCTTTGTTTCTCAAATCGATCAGCATCAAATGATTGTCAGTTCCTCCCGATACTATATAGTAGCCTCTATCTACAAATGCTTTTGCCATAGCTTGAGCATTTGCTTTTACTTGTTTTTGATACGTTACAAAATCATCGGTAAGTGCCTCGCCAAAAGCCACCGCCTTAGCTGCTATTACATGCTCCAATGGACCGCCTTGAGTTCCTGGAAATACTGCACTATCTATCAATTCAGACATTTTTCGGATTTCGCCTTTTGGATTGGTAAGTCCCCATGGATTGTCAAAATCGCGTCCAATCATAATTACTCCACCTCTTGGCCCTCGCAACGTTTTGTGTGTAGTACTACTTACAAAATGACAGTAAGGGACAGGACTACTCATCAATCCAGCTGCTATCAAACCAGCCGTATGCGATACATCGGCTAATACCAAAGCACCCACTTCGTCTGCTATTTCTCTAAAACGTTTAAAATCCCATTCTCTAGAATATGACGATGCACCACAAATAATAAGTTTGGGCTTCACTTCTCTAGCTTTTTCGGCCACCTTATCCATATCTATTCTCCCAGTGCTTTGTTCTACGCCGTAGAAATGTGGGCTGTACAATTTTCCTGAAAAATTCACTGCCGAGCCGTGAGTAAGATGCCCTCCATGTGATAAATCAAATCCTAAAATAGCATCACCTGGTTTCAACACCGCTAGCATTACTGCAGCATTGGCTTGTGCGCCAGAGTGTGGTTGCACATTGGCGTATTCAGCACCAAAAAGTTGACACAATCTATCTATGGCTAATTGTTCCACTTTGTCCACAACACTGCATCCTCCATAATATCGTTTTCCCGGATAACCCTCTGCATATTTATTGGTAAGGCAACTTCCCATCGCTCGCATAACTGCTTCCGAAGTAAAATTTTCGCTAGCAATTAGCTCCAATCCTTCCTTTTGACGATCATATTCCAATGATATTAAATTAAATATTTCTGTATCCTTATGCATTTCTTTTAATTTTTATGCAAATATAAAAACCTACAACCGAATCCTTCCTTTTTTTTGTTAATTAGGATTTATTCTTGTTATATATTTTTAACAGTAATATATTTTTAGTGAAAATTGATCTATTTATAAGCTTTTTATTTCAGATTTTTTAGGTTGTTGCACAAAATATAGTTTTCTAAATTATGTAGGAAAATGCTATTTTTTTCTAAATTCTTATTTACCTATTTTGTCGTATTCATATATTTTTAAAAATCCTTTAATAATTATCACCAATACAAAAATATGGAATCCGACAGCCATCCATTCTTTAAAAATGATATATAATAAAGCATCCAACGTATATAATGTTATACCCGTTAAAAATGCCCATTTTTTAAATTTATTTGACATGAATCCAATTAATATGAAAAATCCAGCAATTATTAAATTAATAACCAAAGCCGTAAGACTTTGTCCATTGGTTAACTCAGAAAAAATTCCCTCAACAAATTGAGTAATTCCTAAGCCAACTACAAAGTAAATATCTTTACTAAAGTAAAATATTAAAGAATTAACAGCAGATAAACCTGCTATCCAATAAAACCAATTTGCTGCTTTTTGAATTTCTTCAGTAAGAGTTTTCTTTTCAAATTCAATGACATTTGATGATGTGCTAGTTTCAAGTTCTATGTTTTCTATTTTTTCCATTTTAGTTTTATTTAGTGTTATTAATAATTATATTTGTTTTATATCTTATTGCTCCAAGCAATTAATTGCAATATTAGTCAATTTTTTTTGATAAGATAATTATTTCATTCGTTTTTTTAATTAAAACCCTTGTGATCAATTTTACAATAAATAGATTGCTGTTTTTGCGCTAGTGATAGTAGCGGCATCCTCTGGAGCGAAGCGAAAGAGATAAAGCGAATAGCACGCCAAGCGCCCCAAAAAGATTAATAATAGAAAAATCTTACTCAATTGTTTTTGTTTCAAAAGTGTTATCTTTGCGTATATATTTTAATAGTAAAAAAATGAAAAATAGCATTCTGCTTGTATGTCTTTTGGGTATGTTATCCTTGTCAAGTTGTTTTATTTTTAAGAAAAAATGCAACTGTCCCAAAGTGAGAACTTCTGTTGATTCTAAAAATAAAGTGCATGTCTAGTAACGCTCTTACCGCCAAAGATTTTGCGAGCGAAAATGAAATTCGTTGGTGCCCTGGTTGTGGCGATTATTCTATTTTGAAGCAATTGCAAATGACTTTGGCCAAAACAGGTTCTATACCGCACAAAACGGCAATAATATCTGGTATTGGATGCAGTTCTAGATTACCCTATTATATGAAAACGTTTGGGTTTCATACCATACATGGTAGATCATTTCCTATTGCTACAGGGCTCAAATTGGTCAATCCCGATTTGGAAGTTTGGATTGTAACAGGCGATGGCGATTCGTTGTCCATAGGTACTAATCATTTTGTGCATCTTTTTAGAAAAAATATAGATGTGAATATTTTGTTGTTCAATAATAGAATTTATGGACTTACAAAAGGGCAGTATTCGCCTACATCGGAGATAGGGCAGAAGTCAAAATCAACGCCTTTTGGGGTCAAAGAGCGCAATTTGAATGCCTTGGAGCTGGCATTGGCGAGTCAGTCTACTTTTGTGGCACGAACTATGGATAGAGAAGCTTCGCACATGCAATTTGTATTTTCAAAAGCCAAAGAGCACACTGGAGCTTCATTGGTGGAAATTCTTCAGAATTGTCCCATTTTTAATGATGGGGTCTTTGATCCTTTTACACAAAAACATTCACAAGCAGAAAATGTACTTTTTTTGGAAGAGGGAAAACCGTTGTTGTTTGGAAAAGAACAAGAAAAGGCAGTTGTAATTGAGAATTTTGAACCAAAAATAGTGGATGTAAATGAGATTACGGACAGCAATGTTTGGATTCACGAACCCGCAAATAGGCAAAAAGCTATTTTTTTGAGTCAATTTGGCTATCATGAATATTCCCATTTCCCTTTGGCAATAGGAGTTATTCACAATGCAATTTTAGCTGAAAATAAATTGAAAATAGCCTCGAATCTTCAATATTATAAGGCTTCCCAGGTGATTTTAAAAAATAATTTTGAAATTTCTTAAAAAAAAATGTGAATTAAAAATAAAAAATATACCTTTGTGCCTTGAAATTTGAAATAAATCAATAAATAACTAAATATGAGAAAATTAATTTTACTCTTCTTAGTAGTTGCAATTGGGCTAAATGCTAGTGCTCAAGCTAAAGCTACTGAAAAAAAAGCAGAAACTACTAAAGTAGAGGTTCCTGCTGTAACAAAAGAAGCTTCAAAAGAAGTTGCAAAAGTTGCGCCTGCTACAACTTCTAATGGAAGCGAAGTATATGCTCCAAAAGTAGAGAATCCTTTTGAAATAGGAATTTCAGGTGGTTTACATATGATACGTGGAGACATATATTCAAAAGTGGGCATGAATTTAGATAATTCTACATTTGGAATTCACGTAAGAAAAGCTTTTAGTTATCATTTTTCTTTAAGATTGCAATATAATTATGGCAATGCAACCATGAGACATGAAATGCCTCATTACTCTGCAATTGCTAACAAATTATCTACAACGGATCCTCTATGGTTTGTTGCTTCTCAAGCATATACTCATTCTTTGATGTTAGATAATGTATTTACTATTGGAAATACATCTATTCATAAGGCAAAATCAAAAATCACTTATGATATATTTGCTGGACCAGCATTAATTGCTTATAGAACCAAACTAAATGTTAAAAATGCATCTGGAGCCACATACAATTATGCTAATTGGGCTACAATTTTTAGTACTGCTAGTTCAACAAATCCAATAAATGGTTATATTACAGGTAAAGATGCCGTTTCTAAAGAAATGGATAATCAATTAGATGATACTTATGAAACTGAAAGTGATAACAATGGAGTTAAAGCTAAATTTATGGATTATGCTTTAGCAGGAGGTGTTACGTTTGGAGCAGGTATTAATTTCAGACTTTCTAATAAATTTAATTTAGGAGTTGATCAAAGATTTGTTTATGTTTTTGATGATTATTTAGATGGAGAAAGATGGGCAAATTATCAATTTAATGCTGCTGGAGATAAATCTTATTCTCAAAATAATGATGTGATGTATAATACTTCAGTAAGATTAAATTACAATTTATCTAAAACGGGTGCAGAACCTAAATATTGGTTAAATGAAAATGAGTATATCTATAACAAAGTAGCAGGTGCTGATAACAAAAAATTATTGCGTGAAGCTTTTGCGGATGAGGATAGAGATGGTGTGCCAAATCAATTAGACCAAGAAGAAAATAGTAGAGAAGGATGTCCTGTGGATGTTAGAGGTGTTGTGTTGGATAGCGATAAAGATGGTATCTTGGATTGCGATGATAAAGAACCATTCTCTCCAGCTGGATACCCTATTGACAATAAAGGTGTAGCTATTGTTCCTCCTCCAGCTTGTTGCCAAGAGTTGAAAGACAATATGAAAAATATGCCAGCTGCAGCGCCAGTAAATACGGCTTGTGCTGAAACATCTATTCCTTCAATTCGTTATGCAAAAGATAAGTTTGGTGTATCTGCCGATAATGCAAATGCATTGAGAACTATCGGTGAGAAAATGCAAGCTTGTCCTGATATGAGATTGGTAGTAGCAGGTGTAAATGATAAAAACACAAATAACGGTAAATACAATGAACAATTGTCTTATAACAGAGCTAGCGAAGTTGTAAGTTATTTAACTGAGAAATTTGGTGTATCTAGAGATAGATTTATCATTAAGTACAACCAAGATGGTATTGGAGACTTAAATGCAGATAGAGCAGTAATGTTCCGTCATGCACAAACAGGAGAGTTTGGAAATAGCAATCCTCCATCACCGCACCCAGGTTTGAAAGCAGGTTCTAAACAATAAGAGTTAGAATTTATAAAAATACTTAAAAAGCCTAATGAATTTCATTAGGCTTTTTTTTTGAGATTTCACCGCCAAAAAATATCTTATATTTGTAGGCTATTTGTATAAAAAAATTAAAAAAGCAAAATGAACGAAGATTTATTTAAAAATATAATTTCCCATTCAAAAGAATATGGTTTTATCTTTAATTCTAGTGATATCTATGATGGATTGAGCGCGGTGTATGATTATGGACAAAACGGAGTGTTGCTCAAAAATAATATTAAAGAATATTGGTGGAAAAGTATGGTTCAAATGCATGAAAATATCGTAGGAATAGATGCGGCCATTTTTATGCACCCTAGTACTTGGAAGGCGAGTGGACACGTAGATGCGTTCAACGATCCTTTGATTGATAATAAAGATAGCAAAAAAAGATACCGAGCCGATGTATTGATAGAAGAGTATGTGGCTAAAATTGATGATAAAATAAAGAAAGAAGTAGAAAAAGCAGCAAAACGATTTGGAGAAACCTTTGATGCTAAAATGTATAGAGAAACCAATCCAAGAGTGATGGAGTATCAAGCCAAAATCAACGAGATAGAGGCACGATTCAAAAAAGCATTGGAAGAAAGTAATTTGGGAGAAATAAAACAAATAATCGAAGATTGTGAAATTGTATGTCCCGTAAGTGGTAGCCGAAATTGGACCGATGTAAGACAGTTCAATCTAATGTTTAATACACAATTGGGTTCGGTAGCAGATGATAGTGCAACTATATATCTTCGACCTGAAACAGCACAAGGAATTTTTGTAAATTTCTTAAATGTACTTAATACAAGTCGCCAGCGTATTCCTTTTGGTATAGCACAAATAGGAAAAGCGTTTCGTAATGAAATCGTAGCACGTCAGTTTATCTTTAGAATGCGTGAGTTTGAACAAATGGAAATGCAATTCTTTGTAAGACCAGGCGAAG
>CAZUUI010000074.1:0-8825 GCA_964622955.1 uncultured Chitinophagaceae bacterium
TTAAGATTTGTGAAGGTTTGTGATTTCCTGTATCAAACTGGGGATTGGCAATTAAATCTACTTTCTTTTTAAGCTGATTATTAATATCTTCAAAATAAATGGGCGTAGGCAAATTACTAATATTAGCCGAAGTTGACACGATAGGCTTTTTAAAATCTGATAATAATTTTTGACAAAAATCATTTTTGGGAATTCGAAATGCTATAAGTCCTTCCTCAGACTTCAAAATTGATGGCAAGTTAAAATCGATATCTAAAATCACTGTTGTAGGCACTTCGCTGCATTCTTTTTGAATTATATCAATATGAAAATCTGTAATGCTACCATATTGTTTTAGCATTTCTATATCTTTAAACAAAATAATAAAACTCTTATTTAGCGGTCTTTCTTTTATTTGATAAATTTTTTCTATAGCATTGGCGTTGGTTGCATCAGCACCCAAACCCCAAACGGTATCGGTTGGATACAAAAGGGTCTTGCCTTGATTTAGATTTTTTGAGATACTCTCAATTTCTTCAAAAAAAATCATACTTAACGAATAATTGTAAAGGATCCCATCCGCTTGATAGCACCAGAACGAGTGCCATTCTGAGCCGCAAAAACAAAATACACTCCAGTAGGTGGTCTATTACCATTCAAATCTATACCATCCCATACAATTCGAGTTCCATTGGTTCTGCCTTGATATATCAAATTCCCAACATTATCCGTAATCTTGAATATAGAATTATCGGGCATTCCATCTAACGATATTAATCCATTATAATCTTTAGGAACAGGATTAGGTGTTACAAATAAATTACTCGCATTTTCATCATATTCTGCAGTACTTTGTCCTACATAAGATACCAGTCCAATCTCAGTAGAAAAAAAGACTTCCCCCGTTTTGGGATGTACCAATATGTCATAGACTGCTTTTCCTGGGAAAGGACTATTCACTTCGGTAAATTTTAAAAACTCAGAAGAAATTCCTTCGTATTTGACACTCAATCCTTCGTCTAAATAAAAAATACTTCCTGCAGTTCCTACCCACATCCTATTTCCTCCATCTATTGCCATAGCCGTAACTTGTGAATTCAAAAAAGCACATTCAAAAGTCGAATCTGTTGGATTATTTGGGTTTTTAATAGTTTGTCCCGGGATATTAAAACTACAAGGTTCATTTATGTTATAATTACAGCCATAAATAGCTGCTATTCCTTTATCGGCGCCAACCCATATATTGTCATATTTATCTTCAGCAATACAATAGGATGAGGATACATCCAATTTACAATCGCCTGTATTGATATTTTTGATTAAATATAACACATCATCATTAGGATCATCGATATCTTTTTCATTATAGAATACAATACCTTGATTTCTAGTCAAAATCCATTTATTTCCATATTTATCTATAAATAATTTTCTAATTTCAGAAGTTGAAACTACTTTTGTAATGGGGTGATTGCGCCACTTTCCATTGACATCAATTGATTTTAAAGGAATAGTACTACTCTTAACCGTAAGCCAAATTACATTTGAAAGCTTATCCAATTGCATATCGGTAATATTATTATTCTGAGCCACTCCCTCTAATAAAGAGTTCCTTGAATCAAAAACCGTGGTTGTACCATTTTGCTCTTTTACCAAGCCCCCAAATACAAATGCTCGATATCGTTCATCATTACGTTCAACCAAGCTCATATGCGTTTGATACTTATTAATTGGATCGGTCCATAATCCTGCATGATTCCATCCATAATTTAAGTATTCAAAATAGCCACTATAAACTTTCAATGCATCAACAGTAGGTTTTAAAATTCCTGTATTCATAACCAGCCTATTATTAACATACTGAAGTCTATAAGATTCTTTGTAGGGTGCAATTTTAAAATCTACATATTTTTTTGAGCTATTTTCTACTTTATATATGCCATTTCCCGACACAAACAATTCATTATCTGCCGAATAGGTAAAATCTAATATTCTATCATTTGATTGATATATTGTGCTTATCGTATTATTATTAATTTTATCAATTCTACTTCCTATAACATTATTATTGGTATCAAGGATATGATATATTGTATATATTTCATTATTGATTTTTTTGAAGGCATGATATTCTTTTGTTGAATCCAATGAATTCAGAATAGTATAATTGTTTCCATCAAACTGATATAATTTTTTATACGTAAAACAATACAATTTTGTATCGGAAGCTATTAATTTTTGAAAAGAATCATTTGGCAGAGCATTACTAGCTGTCCAGCTTGCATAATTTTGAAGATTTATTGCCTGGTTGTCAATAGCTTCTTTAAGTTTGGAATTTACAATTGCGTAAAATTTGTTTTTGAATTTATCAACACTAAAAACATTGGCATTAGTGCCATTATCCCCAATTACATACGTTTCTTTGATATCATTATTCTTGTAGTCCAGCACTATAATTCCCAAAGTAGATGCCAAATAAATTTTATCTGAAATAAACTTTACTTCATTAATATTTTTCCTTCCAATAAAAATTTTATTGAAAATATCATAATTCGTCTCAATTTTCTTTGTATTACCTGAAAAATCTATTATATCTATTATAGAATTTTCATATACTACTATTAATTTTTTGGCATTTTCATCATATTTTATATATTGAATAAAATAATCCGAAAGCCCCTTAGGTTTATTCAAAAAATCTATTTCTTGCTTTTTTGAATCAAAAAGATAAATTGCATATTCGCCATTTGAGTATAAATCATTTCCAATTCTATCAATTTGAGAAAAAACTCGTGGCCCAAAATTATGCTGCCAAGTACCTACAGACGGCGTTTTTTTACCATAAAAAAATAAGGGATAACATATATATGAGAATGATAACGCTAAAAGTTTTAAAATAGTATATAATACTATGCTAAAACTCCTCTTGAAATTACTACTTTTTGAATCTCAGAAGTTCCTTCATAAATTTGAGTAATCTTTGCATCACGCATCAATCGCTCTACATGATACTCTTTTACATATCCATAGCCACCATGCACTTGAACAGCTTCAACTGTTGTTTCCATTGCTACTTTACTAGCATACAATTTAGCCATTGCACTTGCTTGTGAGTAATCTTTTCCTTCGTCTTTCAATTTTGCAGCTTTATAAACAAGCAATTTTGCAGCTTCAATTTCAGTAGCCATATCGGCTAGTTTAAATTGAATTGCTTGCAATTTTGAAATTTCTGCACCAAATGCTTTTCTTTCTTTTGCATAAGCTACGGAACGCTCATATGCTCCCATTGCTATACCCAATGCTTGGGCAGCAATTCCTATTCTACCACCATTAAGCGTACTCATTGCAAATTTGAACCCAAATCCATCTTCGCCAATTCTATTTTCTTTCGGAACTTTTACATCATTAAACAAAAGGGTATTGGTATCGCTGCTTCTAATTCCTAATTTATTTTCTTTAGGACCTACTACAAATCCCGGCATATCTTTTTCTACTATCAAAACATTGATTCCTTTGTGTTTCAATTCTGGATTTGTCTGCGCAATTACTAGATATACAGATGCTTGCGTTCCATTTGTAATCCAATTTTTGGTGCCATTCAATAAATAATGGTCGCCCATATCTACCGCTGTAGTTCTTTGGCTAGTAGCATCACTTCCTGCTTCTGGCTCCGACAAACAAAAAGCGCCTATTATTTCACCCGAAGCCAAACGAGTCAAATATTTTTGTTTTTGCTCTTCAGTTCCATATTTTTCCAATCCATAACATACCAATGAATTGTTTACACTCATCGCTACTGAGCATGAATTATCAATTTTTGAAATTTCTTGCATAGCCAATACATAGCTCAAAGTGTCCATTCCGCCACCATTATATTTGGGATCTACCATCATGCCCATAAATCCAAGCTCTCCCATTTTTTTCAAATATTCCGAAGCCATGATTTGATGCTCATCACGCTCGATTACACCTGGTAATAATTCTTTTTCGGCAAAATCTTTTGCCATATTTTGTATCATTAAATGTTCTTCGCTCAATTCAAAATTCATACCTTTTATTTTTTTGGGTTAGTTAAAAAATATGGGCAAAATTAGTTAAATCGGATTTAATTTTTAAGTTAAAATTTAAATATTGTAAAAAACATACACTAATTTGTTAAAAAAAGTAATTTTAAATCATCTCATTCCATTGATTATTAAACAAATAGAAACATTTTATCTAAAATTGTAATATTATTTAAAGAAAATTATGATATTACTTTTCTAAAATTAAACTATTTTTGCAACAAATTAGTCAAATATCAAATTTTTAAAATCAAAATATCATGAAAAAAATAGCATTATTCGTATTTGTTGCATTATTTGCAATTAACGCACAAGCTCAGAAAAAAGCAAAAAAAGCTGTAGCAAAAAAAGAAGCTGCTGCTGCTGTTGTAGCTCCTATTTCAAAAGATCCTTCAATCTTCTTATCATCTGATGTAGTAGATTATGGTGAAATTAAAAAAGGTGCTGATGGCACTAAAGAAGTAGAAGTTGTAAATAAAGGTTCTCAGCCGTTGTTATTGACAAGCTGTAATGGATCTTGTGGATGTACAGTTCCTACTTGTCCTCGTGAGCCAATTATGCCTGGAAAATCTGCAAAAATCTCTGTAAAGTACGACACAAACAGAGTTGGTCCAATCAACAAACAAGTTACAGTATTGAGCAATGACCCTGCAAATGGTTCAAAAGTAATCGTAGTAAAAGGAAATGTAGTAGAATAATTACAAACCTTTAACTAATTCAATAAAATACAAAGCGATATCATTTGATATCGCTTTTTTTATGCATATATCTCAACATTTTTTTATACATTTGCCTCATTAAAATTTTTATAAAATATGAGGATTAAGGATTTTGCCTTTGAAGCGTTGTATCAATCATCTCCGCAAAAAGAATGTGTAGTTAAAACCAAATTTGTAGAAGGTATCGATGCCAAAAACATTTTTGATGCCCATGATATTAAAGAGGCTTTGCACATAGGCTATGGAGCGGGTTTTGCTCCTTTTCTTAGAGGCCCTTATTCGAGTATGTATATTCAGCAACCGTGGACTATTCGTCAATACGCAGGATTTTCTACGGCTGAAAAATCCAATGAATTTTATAGAAAAAATCTTGCTGCAGGACAAAAAGGACTTTCGGTAGCTTTTGACCTAGCTACACATCGTGGCTATGATAGCGATCACCCAAGAGTTTTAGGCGATGTAGGAATGGCGGGAGTTGCCATTGATTCGGTAGAAGATATGAAAATATTATTTGACCAAATTCCTTTGGATCAAATGTCGGTATCAATGACTATGAATGGTGCGGTTATTCCTATAATGGCTTTTTATATCGTAGCAGCAGAAGAACAAGGCGTTACACCCGAAAAATTAACGGGAACGATTCAAAATGACATTTTGAAGGAATTTATGGTGCGTAACACTTATATTTATCCCCCAAAACCTTCTATGCGAATTATTGGAGATATATTTCAATATACATCCAAAAATATGCCGAAATTTAATTCTATTAGTATTTCGGGGTATCATATTCAAGAAGCAGGAGGTAGCGCCGATATTGAACTCGCCTACACACTTGCCGATGGACTCGAATATCTCAAAACAGGAATTGAAGCGGGCTTGGATATTGATGATTTTGCACCTAGACTTTCTTTTTTCTGGGGTATTGGGATGAATCATTTTATGGAAATAGCAAAAATGCGCGCTGGACGTGTTCTTTGGGCTGAGATTGTAAATAAATTTAACCCAAAAAATCCAAAATCACTTGCGCTTCGTGCACACTGCCAAACCAGTGGATGGAGCCTAACTGAACAAGACCCTTTCAATAATGTAGCTCGAACTTGTATCGAAGCACTTTCAGCAGCCTTTGGAGGCACACAGAGTTTGCATACCAATGCCCTTGATGAAGCCATTGCATTGCCAACGGATTTTTCCGCAGCCATAGCACGTGAAACTCAAATTCATTTACAAAAAAACATAGCTATTACCAAAGCTATTGACCCCTGGGCTGGTAGCTATTATGTGGAAAGCCTCACCCAGCAGTTAATTGATAAAGCAAGAGTTTTGATGGCAGAAATTGAAACGTATGGAGGTATGACTGCAGCTATCGAAAATGGTATTCCCAAAATGAGAATTGAGGAAAGTGCTGCAAAAAAACAAGCGAAAATAGATAGTGGCGTAGATACTATTGTAGGTGTAAATAAATATTTGACCGATGAAATTTCTGATATTGATGTACTTTCTATCAACAATTTTGAAGTTTTGGAAGCCCAAAAAGCTCGTTTGAATCAAATCAAATCTACACGAAATGAAGAGAAAGTTAAAGAATCATTAGGCAAAATAAAATCTGCTGCTAGCAATACCAATGAAAACTTGCTTGAATATGCGGTAGAAGCAGCCCGAAACAGAGCTACTTTAGGTGAAATATCTTTGGCAATGGAAGACGTTTTTGGTAGATATACAGCTACCAATCGATTGGTAACAGGCGTATTTAATCAAGAAATGCAACATAACGATTTATACAAAAAAGCACTTGCTTTGAGCAATGAATTTGCCGAAAAACACGGAAGACGACCAAGAATAATGGTTGCAAAAATGGGACAAGACGGACACGATAGAGGCGCAAAAGTAATAGCAACAGCCTTTGCCGATCTTGGTTTTGATGTGGATATTAGTCCATTATTTCAAACTCCAGCCGAAGTGGCCAAACAAGCCATAGAAAACGATGTGCATTTCTTGGGAATTTCTTCATTGGCGGGTGGCCATAAATCATTAATAGCTCAATTGATTCAAGAGTTGAAAAATTATGAAAAAGACGATATCGTTATCATTGCAGGTGGTGTAATTCCTCAGAAAGATTATGATGATTTATATAAAGTAGGTGTAAAACATATTTTTGGGCCGGGAAGTATTATTGCAGAAAGTGCAATTGATATTCTTTCCAACTTTAAATAATTTTTAACTTTTGGCATCATATTTGTTCAGTATTTTTGTATTATTATTTAACTAAAAAAAATCATAAAAAATGGGTACATTTGTAATATCTAAAAGAACCAACGGAGAATTCCAGTTTCGATTGAAAGCGGGAAATGGACAAGAAATATTGGCTAGCGAAGGCTATACAACCAAAGCGGCTTGCTTAAACGGCGTAGAAAGTGTAAAGAAAAATTCACAAGAAGATGCTCGTTTTGACAGATTGGAAAGCAAAAATGGGAAATTTTATTTCAACCTAAAAGCTACCAACGGTCAAATCATTGGAACGAGCGAGATGTACGAATCTAAAGCTTCAATGGAAAATGGCATTGCATCCGTAGCAAAAAATGCACCAGAGGCTGATTTAAAAGAAAATTTAGATTAAGATATTTTTTTATTCAAAAATAGAAAAGCTCCTTTATTGGGGCTTTTTTTGTTATACCAAACTTACATATAGAATAGTCCAAACTATTATACGTATCTTTAAAAGATTTAAATTTATTTATATTTGTATAAGTTTAGATTGGTAATTCCCGTTATAACAATTAAATGGTACAAATAAGAGAATCAAAGATTGGACTATATTGATTGTATGATAGGTATTAAACAGAGCGATTCGCGAGCAAAGGCGAGTATCAAAGATACTTAGGCGCTGATAAGGTAATGAAATAGAAAAAAACGGTAATATTTTTCAATAAAATGACAAAAAGTTGTGCTATCTTTGTGGAAAAATAATAAAATTGTATATTATGAGAGTCTTATTAGATATAAAAGATGACAAAGCAACTCACTTATTGGAAGTGTTGAAAGGCTTGTCATATGTAAAGACTAAAACGATTTCCAAAGAAAAAGCGTTGCTAATGGAAGAGATTAAAGATGCTGTGGAAGAACTAAAATTGATAAGACAAGGCAAACTTAAAGGCATACCTGCTAAACAGTTATTAGATGAGCTATAAAATTATAGCGGTTCCTACTTTTAGAAAAGAGTTAAAACAATTAGCTAAAAAATATCATTCTTTAAAAACAGATTTAGCCCTTTTATTTGAAAGCTTGGAAGAAAACCCTATACAAGGAGTGTATTTAGGTAAAAATTGTTATAAAATACGCCTAGCTATTGCCTCCAAAGGCAAAGGTAAAAGCAGCGGTGCAAGGATAATTACTAATTTTGTAATTGCGGATGAAACCGTTTATTTGCTCTCTATCTATGATAAATCAAATAAAGAAAGCCTAACAGATAAAGAATTGGACGAACTCCTACAGGAAGTGCCTGTATAATTCCCCTTCCAAACAAAAAAAAATATTTTTTTCTAAACTCTCAATCTCCCTTTTTATAGACTTCGCTTTTAGCTGTATAGCGGTACTCGATTTTCTTTTATATTACACTAGCACCGCTCATTCTGCGTTAATGCCCGTACCAGTTTGGAAAGATTTAATTCTTACTTTCAATCTGCTCAATATTTGTAATAACCCCAATTTCATTTTTATCAATTATTTTATAGGTATCTAAATTCCCAAAATTTCTTATTAATTCATTGATTAAATGAGATTTGGTAACTGCAATCTTTCCTTTACACTCTTCAGAACTATCATAATTAACGATCCCATAAATATGTCCTGAATTGTATCCGCTAATGCAAACTAAATCAAAAGCATAATCTTTGACCAAACTCTCAACTAAAAGATATTGTTGCAGAGTGTTTTTTGCAATAAGTTCTGATTTTACAAAAACCCTTGTTCCTTTAAAATAAATCATACCTATTTTAATTTTAAATCATAACCTCCAGTTTTGTCTGTACCTTCAGTCATTTTACAATCAAAATTCACCGCCGTCGCC
>CAZUUI010000075.1:0-4753 GCA_964622955.1 uncultured Chitinophagaceae bacterium
AGCAAATAATATCGGGGTTTTCTTGTGCTAGCCAAGCTACCAACCCCTTGTTTACTGCAGCACGAATGCCATTGACGTTGTATGAATAAATTTTCATTTTTTTTATCTATTTTTTAAAAATAAGTATATTCTATGATATAGCAAAGGTATTCATTATTTTTAAATAGTACTTGAATTTTATAGAATTAGATTAGGGCCATTTATCATATAAATTATTTTGTTTTTTAACGTCAACAGTCTTTTCCACTTCTTTCGACTTTCGATTAAAAAAAATCATAATTTCATCCCTTATTGTATATGCAATATGCTTAATAGAATCCGAAATTTTTGTTGCTAGGTAAATGTTTTCATCATTCTTGCCATTTAGTACATTTGTTACACTACTCACATTGTCTCCGTTAGATTGACATTGAATGGAACCAACAAGTTCCAGCGGGTCAATTTTATAAATATCATATTGAATACTAATATGCGCATTTTGAGTACTAGCTCTAGACCCACTCACGCCTTCACTTGATCCTAAGATGGTAGGAGCAATAATATATTTGTGTGTTTCAATTTTAGTAGAAAGTTTGTTTAGTAGATTTTTTGAATAATTGTCATAACTGTATACTCCTAGTTCACTCAATAATTCATTTGCAGAATCTTGGTTTACTATATGAAAAGAGTCGCGCAAAGCTTCTTCTATAAAATAGCTAGTCAATCGATTATGTTCCATAGAACTACCGCCCACTCCTCTTAAAATAACCAAATCATAAACAGTATCATTCAACGCTTTGGGCTTAGATACGGCATATTTACTAATGATTTTGGGCGAACAAGAGGTGAATATTACTGATGTAACAAGTAAAATTAATAGTTTGATTTCAAAATGTTTCATAATTTTATTTTTGTATTTCAAGTACAAATATAATATTATTTTCTTTTTTATAATAAAAAAGGATACTATTTCACCTTATCCAATTTTTCTTGAAGTCTATACATTTCATCGCGGAAAGTAGCGGCATCCAAAAAGTCTAGTTTTTTTGAAGCTTTTGTCATTTTTTGCTTCAGTTCGGCTATTTTTTTGGATAAATCTTCTTTTGAATAGCTCACCTCATCTTCGGCAGCTATATTTAGCGGCGATTCGGGCATTATGTAGCTACTTTCTCTAATGTCTATTACCGACGTTTGTTTAAAGATCTCTTCATTGGATTTGAAAACTGTTTTTGGCGTAATATTATGCAAAGCGTTATATTCAGCTTGAATGATTCTTCTTCTATTCGTCTCATCTATAGTACGTTGCATAGATTTTGTAATTTTATCGGCATACATTATCACAAATCCATTTGAATTTCGAGCCGCTCTACCAGAGGTTTGTGTGAGCGATTTTTCATTTCTCAAAAATCCTTCTTTGTCTGCATCCAAAATAGCTACCAGCGATACTTCGGGCAAATCCAATCCTTCTCTCAATAGATTCACACCTATCAATACATCAAATGTTCCCATTCTCAATCCTCGCAATATCTCTACACGGTCCAGCGTATCTACATCGCTATGAATGTAACGCGCTTTTATGTTTAAATTTCCAAAATATTCATTGAGCTCTTCCGCCATTCTTTTTGTGAGCGTAGTCACCAATACACGTTCATTTTTTTGTATGCGTTTTTCTATTTCGGCGAGTAAATCATCAATTTGATTCAACGATGGACGCACATCAATGATAGGATCCAAAAGCCCTGTAGGACGCACAATTTGCTCTACAATTACGCCCTCACTTTTTTCCAATTCATAATCGGCAGGCGTAGCGGTTACATAAATTTTTTGTTTGGTTTTTTGTTCAAATTCCTCAAATTGTAATGGTCTATTGTCCAATGCCGAAGGCAATCGAAATCCGTATTCTACCAAATTGGATTTTCGCATTCTATCGCCTGCATACATCGCTCGCACTTGGGGCAAGGTTACGTGACTTTCGTCTATTACTACCAAAAAATCATCGGGAAAATAATCGAGAAGACAATAGGGGCGTTCACCTACATTTCGTCTATCCAAATAGCGCGAATAATTCTCGATGCCACTGCAATAGCCTAGCTCACGCATCATTTCTATATCAAAATTGACTCTTTCGGTGAGTCGTGCGGCTTCTATATGTTTCCCAATACTTTTCATATAATCCACTTGGAGTTTCAAGTCGTCTTGAATTTCGTGAATACATTGAATGAGCAATTCCTTTGGCGTTACATACATATTGGCAGGGAAAATAGCCAGTTGGTTTTTTGATTCTATCTTTCTGTTTGTCAAAGGATTGAAGCTTTCTATTTCTTCTATTTCATCATTGAAAAATCCTATTCTATACCCAATATCGGCGTATGGAAGAAAAACTTCTACCGTATCGCCAATTACTCTAAAATTGCCTCGAGCCAATTCGCCTGTAGTTCTAGAATACAGCGCATCTACAAGTCTTGCTAGAAAAAAATTTCGAGTCATTTTGATGCCCGTAGCTATCTGCACTACGCCTTTGGCATATTCGTGTGGATTTCCCATACCATAAATACACGAAACCGACGCTACTACCAATACATCTCTTCGTCCCGAAAGGAGCGAGGACGTGCAGGAAAGCCTTAGTTTTTCAATCTCTTGATTGATAGATAAATCTTTTTCAATATAAGTGTCTGATGAAGGTAAATAAGCTTCGGGTTGATAATAATCATAGTAGGACACAAAATATTCCACGGCATTATCGGGAAAAAATTGCTTGAACTCGCCATAAAGTTGCGCCACCAAGGTTTTGTTATGTGTAATAACGATAGTGGGACGCTGCACTTGTTCTACGACATTGGCTATTGTAAATGTTTTTCCACTTCCTGTTACGCCTAATAAAGTCTGATGGTCGATTCCATTTTGTAGTCCTTCTACCAATCCTTTTATTGCTTTGGGTTGGTCTCCGGCAGGACTATATTTGGACTCAATGCGAAAGGGAATCATATTTGTTTAATTTTTATATAAAAATAAATCAAAACCATTTTTTTTCAATCCAAATAGCAATGCCCTCTAGGCGCATTCGTTTGAGTATTTTCTTTTCAAATTTCCAAAAAAAACGAAATTGCCCAAAAATTGAGCCAATTAGTACTAAAAGTATCTGATAAATTGGGAAAATTATGATTAAACGAATTGGAATTGCTATCCAGCCAAATGCTTCTTTGGTTATTCCCAATCCATTTGTAAAGGGTTTGGATAAATAAGCCGAAGTAGAGCCTGTAATAGCAAAAACGGTAAAGATAATCAGCACTTCAAAATTGCTTGAAACTTCCCATCGATTTTTTAATTTATCTAAAATATTCTGAAAAATCATATAGAATACAATGCCGTTAGGGCTAGTTTAATATTGTGACTCATAAGCATTTCTTGTGCCGCTTTATGAAATTGAAGTGTGCGCTCTTCGCCTTCAAAAGCATTGAGGTATTTGTAGCTTTCTGTTTTTTTAAAATCCTCTCTTTGTGCGGTAGTTGGGGGATCTAAATTAAGTACCAACTGCCAAAGGTTATTTTCCGTCAGGATCTTACTGTTTTTAATTTCAGGATCCAAAACGTCAATTCCAATGCCAATATTAGCTTGTGGTTGTGCTATTTCAAACATTTTGGAAGGGTCTAATGCCACATAATAGCCGCCTCCGCATCGTCCCGCTTGATTGATTTTTAAGGGGTCAATTTTGCCATTTGCATCCAAAACGCGTTCATTGATATGTATTTTTACCACTTCGCAGATGAAAATATTTCCTGAACCGCCCACATTTCCAAACTCTATTACTTGATTGACTTTACATTCAAAATTTACGGGACTTTCGCCTACTCGTGGTGGACGAACAAGCTCCGAAGTGAGTTGGGTGAAATTTGCTTTTTCAAATTCATTGACACCTCTTTTGAATTCACTACTTGCATACGAAGTTTGAAATACCATATCGTATTCTACTATGTTAATTACAACTTCAGCATTTTCTTTTATATTTTTATAAGTATCCTTTGTCTCGCCAGTACGACCGCTCACACTAGCCGAAAAAATCATTATAGGAGGATTGGTGCTGAATACATTGAATTGACTGAAAGGCGCTAAATTTACGGCACCTTCTTTGTCAACCGTGCTAGCAAGTGCTATAGGTCTAGGGGCAACCGAAGACAGCATAAAGCCGTGAATTTCGGGCAATGAAAGTTCTTTTGGATTGTAGGATTTGAAGCTCATAATGCCATTTTTTATTAATTTTACAAATATAAGAAAACTAATTTTTTTGGGGCAGGTCAATTTGATTTTTGAATACTGAATTTATGTAATAATCGAAAAAACAAATCATTCTTAAAATAATTTTAATTTTTGAATTGACGAAAAATAATAATTTTGTAATCTAAAAACTTAATTTATGAAAACACTTTTAGTAATTTTAATCATACCAATAATTTTATTTTCGCAGGAACAAGAAATAACAGACACCGCTCTAAATAAGTCTATTACGGAACAATTGTCTAAAAATTTGCATAAAACAGAAATTGATAATGCTTGCAAATGCATTGATTCAATATCAACAGCAATTCCTGAAAAAGAAAAAAATTTAAAAATTAAAGTATGTATTGATAGAGAAGTGGTATTGTTTCAAACAATGGAAAAAATGCTAAACGCTATTAATGCAACAAAAGATGTAGAAATTGGAATTGTAACAGATAAAAATTCGCAAGAGTATAAAAAGTATTATAATAAATTTGAGGCGTTATTATTTGATAGTTGT
>CAZUUI010000075.1:4763-8797 GCA_964622955.1 uncultured Chitinophagaceae bacterium
TTTGGTAAAAGCTTTAGATGTAATCAGCTCTAAATATTCAATGTCAAATGATGCTAGAGCTAGAGAAGAATATTTTTTAGGCCAAGAAGCAGATAAAAAAGAAAATTTAAAACAATCCATAATTCATTATGAAAAAGCATTGGAGATAGATAGTTTATTCGTATTTGCATGGGACAATTTAGGGCTGGCTTATAGGAAGTTAAATAAGATAGACAAAGCTATATATGCCTATGAAAAATCGTTGTCTATAGATTCTACGGGCAAAATGCCTCTTCACAATTTACCAGTTGCTTATGAAATGAGCAAAAATTATGATATGGCTCTAAAAAAATATTTAGATATTTCAAAATTATATCCAGACGATCCCGAAGCATTTTATGGTTCTTCTAGAATGTATATATTTAAAGAAAATTATGAGAATGCACTTGAAGATATGTGTACTGCCTATAATTTATATGTTAAACAAAATTCTCCTTACAAAGGGGATGCGGTGAAAATGATAAACTTGTTGTATCATAAATTTAAAGAAATCAATAAATTGGATGTGTTTGATCGAATAATGAAAGAAAATCATATTTCTTATTGATAAAAAAAATTTAGAATATTTATAATCTCTTTAAAATTCAAAATCGTTAAGTTTTGTTGAATTTTAAATGGAATTTCCACTTGGATAATATTTTTCATTAAATTTGCGTTCTAAAACTAATGGTTGAGGTTATGATAGAAAATTCGGAAAAAGTTACTTATATATTTAGGATGGTTATTGCTATTGCATTTATTATTTTGAGTGGCGTTGTTATTTGGGTAAAAGATAAAACCACATTACCTACCAGCAATGCTTATATTTTTGCAGCCATTTTATTTTTCTACGGGCTTTTTAGAGTATATAGAGCTCGAAAAAATTATCTCTAATATTATTTAAATTATTAATATGAATAAAATAATCGTTGTTTTTGGAGTCCTGTTTTTGTTTTTTGGCTGTGATAATAAGTCCAAAATAGCTACAGATACACCTACTTCGGGCAAAATTACTATTTTGGCAGATGAATGCTACAAACCTATTTTGGATACAGAAATTATGGTTTTTGAATCGCAATATAAAAATGCCAAAATCAATGTAATTTATCGTCCAGCTTTGGATGTAGTAAAAGAAATTTACAACGATTCGTTCCGAATTCTTTTGTCCTCTATTGTTCCAGATTCCAATTCGTTGAAGAAATATAAAGAAGTTAAAGGTTATGAAGCTAAAACTACGGTTTTGGCCAAAGACGCCGTAGCTGTAATTGTAAATAATGATAAAAAAGGATTGAAATTGACTCTTTCCGATTTGAAAAAAATATTAAATGGTCAAATTTCGGATTTTAGTCAAATAAAAGGCAGTGGAAAATCGGGCAAAATTAATATCGTTTTTGACAATCAAAAATCGAGTACGGTAGTTTATATGCAAGATAGCATCTTGAAAGGCGATAAATTATCGACTAATGTCTATGCTCAAAACACCAATGAAGAAGTGATGAAATATGTAAAAAACAACAGCAATGCTTTGGGTATAATTGGTGTATCGTGGATAAGCGATGAGGCAGATGAAATGGCACAAGAATTTAGCAAAGATATTTCAATGGTAGAGATAGGAAAGGACAACGATGTATATTTCTACAAGCCTAATATGGGCTATATTGCTATTCATAAATATCCATTGCGCCGATTGATGCAGACGACTTTGCGAGAAGGTGGTCCTGGATTGGGAAGAGGATTTATCAATTTTATGACCAGTGAAATTGGACAAAAAATTATACTCAAATCGGGACTTGTTCCCGCTACGGTATTGACAAGAGTGGTGGAGGTACAATAAAAAATTGTTAAAAAAATAAATTAAAATAAACTTAAACTTATATTTTTACATCTAAAATACAAATAACAACAAGATGAAGGTTAATTCAATTATTTTAGCAGGTGCCATAATGGTTTCACAGGCTATGTTTGCTCAAGTAGCAAAGGGGTATCAGTACTTAAATGATTTGAGATGGGTGAGTGCCGAAAAGGCTTTTGAGACATCGCAGGAAGAAGAAGCAAAATTTTACAAAGGATTTGCACAGTTCAAACAAGAAGAATTTGACAAAGCCAAAACGTCTTTTGATGCCAATGCTGCAAGTGCTTTTGGTATGATAGGACAAGGAATGATGGCATTGCAAGCAGGCGATATTGCCAAAGCGGATGGCTTATTTGAAAATGCTGCCAAAACATCCAAAAATAAAGACCCAAAAGTTTTTATAGCTATCAGCCAAGCTATAGTACATTCTAATATTGATAAAAAAGACAAAGCGATAGAATGGGCTAAAAAAGCGGTGGATATGAGTCCAAGAAACTTTGATTTTCGTATAGCTTATGGCGATGCTTTCTTGTCTACACAAGATGGAGGACAGGCTATTACTCAATATGAATATGCTGCCGAAATAGATAAAACAAGTGCGCTTCCCAATGCAAAAATTGGAAGAGTGTATTACAATTCCAGAACCTATGATTTGTCAAAAGAATATTTGGACAAAGCCTTAGGTATGGACGCAAACAATCTTTTTGCACTCAATTATGTAGCTCAATTGCAATATAAATACAAAAAGTATGAAGATGCAAAAGCTACTCAACAAAAAATATTGGATTTGGGCGATAAAAACCCTGATGATATGGCTATGATGGCAAATATTTTGTTCTTAGGAAAAGATTATAAAGGAGCTATTGATATTATCAATACTATTATTCAATCTAATAATAAATACAATTATTTGAATCGTTTGATTGGGTATTCTTATTTTGAAGAAGGTCAAGCTAATAAAGCGCTAGACTTTATGGAAAAATTCATCGTTTCTCAGCCAAAAGAGAGGATAATTCCTGATGATTATGAATATTTGGCTAAATCTATGATAGCAAGTGGAAAAGACACGTCAGCTGCTGTAGAAACGTTGAAAAAGGCGTATGATGGTAAGCCTGAGAGTAAAGAAGCTTTGCGTAAAATTGCGGATTATTTGAAATCAATCCGTAGAATGGACGACGCTATCGTATATTATAAAATGAAAGTAGAAGCGCTTGATCCTTCATTAGACGATCATTTTCAATTGGCGCAAGCCTATTATGGAAAAAAAGATTATGCTAATGCGGAGGTTTGGTATTCAAAAGTAATTGAAATGTCTCCAAATTCTGCCAATGCATACTACCAAAGAGCCAATGTGAAAATGTTTGCAGATCCTGAACAATCGACTGCTTCCGCAAAACCCGATTTCTTAAAATATGTTGAATTGACTGCTGGTAATGAAGCTAAATCCAAAAATTTGGTAATAAAAGCTAAGTTGTATTTGGCAAAAGATGCTATCAAAAATATGAATGACAAAGCCTTGGCTAAATCATATTTGGATGGTGTATTGCAATTGGATCCAGCAAATGCTGAAGCTACCGATTTAATGAAATTTACAAACTAAAATTAGTTTTATAAAATAATGAAAAGCGACTCTCAATTATTTAGTGAGTCGCTTTTTTTTTGTCCCAATGAAGCTAATTTTCATAAGTTTGCAATCTAAATAATGACCATGACTGGAAAAAATATTTTGATAATTGGCGCAGGAGGGCAAATTGGAACGGTATTGTTGGCAAAATTGCGCGAAGAATATGGTATGGAAAGTGTTTTTGCTACCGATTTGAAAGCCAATGAAGCATTATCCATTCAATCTTTGGATGTAATGGACAAAGAAGCCTTACAAAATGTAGTAAAATCTCAAAATATAAAAGTAATTTTTCATCTAGCGGCTATACTTTCGGCTCGTGGTGAACAAAATCCAAAATGGGCTTGGGATGTGAATATGGGTGGACTTTTCAATGTATTGGAAACCAGCAAAGAACTTGGCGTAGAAAAAGTGTTTTATCCGAGTACTATTGCCGTTTTTGGAGAAGAAATTCCTTTGACCGATACGCCCAATCATGTGCCTTTGATACCTGCTACTGTATATGGAATTAGCAAAGTAGCTGGCGAATTGTGGGCCAAATAT
>CAZUUI010000076.1:0-6741 GCA_964622955.1 uncultured Chitinophagaceae bacterium
GCGCATTACAATTGCCAATATGATATTCAAGACAAACTTTATATTTTTTTTGGGCAATTTTTTCAGGTGCTAAATTGAGATTGCAAGTTCGCAATGGAAAAATGGTTTTAAGCGTGTTAAAAACTTCTTTTGCAAACAACACACTTGTATAGGGCCCCAAATATTCCGAGCCATCTTTGATGTATTTTCGAGTGAAAAACACTCTTGGAAAGGATTCTTTTTTTATAGCGATAAAAGGGTATGTTTTGTCATCTTTTAATCGAATATTATATTTGGGTTGAAACTCTTTGATCAGTCCATTTTCGAGTATCAAGGCATCATTTTCATTGTCAACTACTGTAAATTCAATGCGCTCCACTAATTTCACCATTACTTTAATGCGACTAGGCGTTTGTCTATTATCTACAAAATATTGAGAAATACGTTTTTTGAGATTTTTGGCCTTGCCTACATACAATATCGTTCCTTTGGAATCGACATACTTATACACTCCCGCCTGCGTAGGCAGTGTATCTTTTATCAATTCAAATTCTTCTATTGTCATTGGGCAAATCTAAGGCGATTTTGGGAAAATGAAGTGAGATTTTTGGATTATATCAAAAATAAAAACAATTCAATTTCTTTAAAATTAATCAAAATAAATATATTATAAGTAATTTTGCCTCGTATAAGAAAAACCAAATCATAACGAATAAAAATATAACAAAAATATGGGATTGAAATGTGGTATTGTAGGACTTCCAAACGTGGGAAAATCAACAATTTTTAATGCTTTGACGAATGCAAAAGCGCAAGCAGCGAATTTTCCTTTTTGTACAATAGAGCCAAATATTGGCGTAATTACAGTTCCTGACGAACGATTGACTAAAATTTCGGAGATTGTAGAACCTCAAAACATCTTGCCTACCGCAGTGGAAATTGTAGATATTGCAGGATTGGTAAAAGGGGCTAGCAAAGGGGAAGGACTTGGAAATCAATTCCTTGGAAATATTCGTGAAACAGATGCGATATTGCACGTGTTGCGTTGTTTTGACGATGAAAATGTAGTCCACGTAGATGGCAGTGTCAATCCTATAAGAGATAAAGAAATCATTGATATTGAACTACAGTTAAAAGACCTCGATACGGTAGTAAAAACGATGCAAAAATATGAAAAGCAAGCAAAAGTAGGCAGTGACAAACAAGCTATAATGGCTATGGAATTGCTCAATAAATATAAAACTGCTTTGGAACAAGGACTTTCGGCAAGAACGGTAGAAGCAGGTGAAGAATATGCTTGGCTCTTGAAAACCATTAATTTATTGACAAATAAGCCTGTATTGTATGTATGTAATGTTGACGAAGCCTCGGCAAAAGACGGAAATAAATATGTGGAGCTTGTGCGTGAAGCCGTAAAAAATGAAAAAGCCGATATTTTGGTTATCAGCGCTGCAATAGAAGCGGATATAGCACAACTAGATAATTATGAAGATAGAAGAGCATTTTTATCGGATTTGGGGCTTGAAAAATCGGGTGTAGAGCAATTGATTATCAAGGCATATACGTTGTTGAATTTGATTACCTACTTTACCGCTGGAGTTAAAGAAGTTCGAGCGTGGACGATTCATAAAGGCGATACAGCACCTCAGGCAGCAGGAGTTATTCATTCCGATTTTGAAAAAGGATTTATCCGTGCCGAAGTGATTGCTTATGACGATTTTATCCATTTTGGAGGCGAATCGAAAGTAAAAGAAGCTGGAAAATTGCGTGTAGAAGGCAAAGAATATATTGTAAAAGACGGCGATTTGATGCATTTTAGATTTAACGTATAATTTAGTGCAATTTTTAATCAATTTTTGGAATCGACATAAAAAAATAAATCTTTGGATTTTAAAACTCTTATTGTTTTTTGTGTTGGTTTATAATTTATATTCCAAATTTTCGGGCGAAGAGTTCAAAATAGCCCTTCAAACATTTCAAAACGAATTTTCATTTACAAAAATTCATTTTTTATTCATAGCCATAGCCTTTACTTTTGTGAATTGGGGTTTGGAAACAATGAAATATTATCTAACGGTACAACGAGTAGAAAAAATTAGTTTTTTTAGAGCCTATAGAGGTATTTTGTATGGCAATGCTATGAACCTAATATTACCTGCGAGCATAGGTGAACTAACGGGTAGACCTATGGTATTGAAAGAAGAAAATCGTGCGGAAGGCAGTGGCGTAGCCTATTATGTGTCTATTGTACAGAAAGTAGCGTCGCCTTTTGTGGGCTTAGTCTTTTTTAGCTTAGCGGTTTATTTTGGATTTTTGAAAAATGAACCTGTAGCCTTAGGAAGTTTCTCTTTTCCTTTTTTCCAAATTATAGTTGCCATTTCTTTGCTGGACTTTTTGTTTTGGTTATTTCTTTTTCTCAAACCTAGCGTTATTCTGCATTTATTAGAACGTATAAAGTTTTTGAAAAAAATATTTGAGAAAATTGAAAATGCATTGGATATAAAAACTCGCCTCAAATGGCAATTGATAGGCATTGGAAGCATTCGTTTTGTGGTCTTTGTGACACAATACTGGTTTTTGATGTTTTTATTTTTCGACCATTTTCCGCATTTTGAATTCTATTTGCTTTGTGGCGTTTATTTTTTGGCGCAGTTTGTTATTCCTAGTCTTGGATTTTTGGACTTAGGCGTTCGTGCCAATATTGTAGCTATTGTATTCATTAATTTTAGTGAAAATATTGTGCAACTTATGGCGGTAAACTATCTTATTTGGATTATCAATATCTTGATTCCGTCCTTATTTGGATTTTGGCTTATGCGAAATAATATTATGGATACGAAGGAAGATTAGTTCCCTTAAAAATCAAACAATTTCATCCCAAAATAAAAGGACCTAGGCAAACTAGGACCGTAGATATAATTGCTATCGCGATTTTTACCTGAATCAAAATCGGATTGATAGGCATTCAATATATTTTTAACGCCTGCAAAAAATTCTAGCTTAATTTTTGTAGCAGTTATCGGAAAATTATACGATATTTTTGTGCTTACATCAAAGAATGAAGGGGTTTTTACCAATTCATCTTGAATTTGTGTAGCACCCGCTATATGAAGCACATTCATAGTTCCTGTATAGACTGTATTGACATTAAACATCCAATTTTTGGTAGGATTATACGAAATATTCATAAATCCATAATGATTTGGAGTCCTCAAAAAAGGTTTAAATTCGGGTAATGCATTGCTAATTTTTACCGCTTGACTATAAAAACTCTCTTGTATCGTAGCTCCTAGCTCTATTTGGGCTTTTTTATAAAAATTGGCTCTCAATTCTAAAGATAAACCTCTAACAATTGCAGTCTGTCCATTTCTTTTTTCGAATACCTCGCCAAAACTATCGACTCCAATATTTTCATATACAAATACATCGTTCAATCGGGTGAGAAATCCATCAAAAGTACCTCCAAAAATGATATTTTTCAAGGGCTTGTCATAATTCAATGAAAAACTATAGCTTTGTGAGGACTCTTGAATTAATTGTTTGTTCAATTGAATACGAGATACACCTCCTCCTGCAAATGCTATATGCAAATCGGTATCATAAGCCTGTGGCGCTCTAAACCCATTGCCAACGCCAAATCTAATTTGGGTATTTTGGTCATATTTAAACAACAAAGATATTCGAGGACTCAAAACAGGATTTGACAAAAAACTATGCTTATCTATTCTCAAACCAGTCATTATATTCACTTTGGGAAGAACATCCCAGTCATTTTGAACAAAAAGTCCCAAATTGCTTACTGTTTGATTTACAAAGAAATTATATTCTGCACCAATAGAAAAGACATTTTTTTTGTTTAAAAACGGAACTAAATAGTTGAGTTGCCCTCCTATTTGCAATGAATTCATATCAGAATTTCCATACGGTGGATTGGCAAAGTATTCCAAGATATTTGAATCGGGCATTACTCCCGTAAAATGATTTCGCTTTGTATATTGATAAGCTCCAAAAAACAGTAAAGAACCTTTTTCATTCTTAAAATTCCATTGATAATCCGTTCCAAATATAGCAATATTATGTTGCCTTTCTTCAGATTGCAGTGCCTTAAATGCCGGTGGATCTATCATTTGTCCGCCAAATCGATATTCATTTAGCAAACTACAAGACAATTCCAGCTTTTGATTTTCCTTTATCTTAAAAAAACTATTAAATCCTATAGCGTAGCTCTCAATTTTGGGCAATTCCGAAAAACTATCGTTATTATGGTCATAAAAATCTCGTTTTCGATGACTTAGAAAAAAAGTAATGCCTGTATTTTTCGAATCATTTACCCAAGAAATATTGCCATTATTGACCCAATCTAATGAACTGCCGCCAATCATCTGCATAGTAGAGCTTATGTCAAATGTACTTTTCTTTGCCAGTTTTGTAATTACGTTTACCGTGCCACCAATCGCCGAAGAACCATATAAGGAAGAAGCAGAACCTCTTACAATTTCTATTCGTTCAATAATATTCACAGGTATTTGTTCCAATCCATACAAACTCATCAAAGCACTAAAAGTAGGCCTTCCATTTATCAATATTTGGGAATACCCCCCTTGCAGCCCATTCATTCGCAATTGTGTATAATTGCACGTTTGACAATCGGTTTCTACACGCATTCCTACTTGAAATTTCAAACCTTCGGAGAGATTGCAAGCCTGCGTATTTTGCAAGGTCTTAAGGTCTATTACATTGACCATTACGGGACTCTCAAGCTTTTTTCGTGGTGTTTTGGTGCCTGTTACTACCACCTCGTTTACATTTTTGGAAAATCCAACTGAATCTTGCTGCCCAAATGTAATAGCAGCGTTGCTAATTATAGTTAAAATTAAAAATATGAATTTTTGCTTATAGGTTAACATCATTCTTATTTTTAGAAGATTTTTCATTTTTTCTGCTTCATACAAAGTTCTATCAACGTGCCACCTGTAGATTTGGGATGAAAAAAGAACACTAATTTGTTATCTGCACCCAGTCGAGGTTCTTCTTGAAGCGGCTCAAAACCTTCTTGTTTCATTCGCGCTATCTCGGCATAAATATCTTCTACTAAAAAGGCCATATGATGAATCCCTTCTCCTTTTTTTGCTACAAATTTTGAAATTGGCGAAGATTCATCGGTTCCTTGTAGCAATTCTATTTTGGCATTGCCGCCACTCTCAAAAAAAGAAACTGCTACTTTCTGATTCTCCAATACCTCTTGTTTAAAAGGCTCTTTATCCAGCATTTTTATATACATTGCGGTAGCTTGTTCCAAATCTTTTACCGCTATTCCTACGTGGTCAAAAATCATATTGTTTTTATTTTATTTATTTAAATTACATTTCGCAAATTAAATCAAAACGGGTTAAAATCCGTTCCTATTGATAAAAAGAAATTGCAATTCTTATTAAAACGTGTTAAAATCCGATTCAATTCTTTTAAAATGGGTTAAAACCCATTGCAATTGATATTATAATTCTAATTCTAATCACAAATCATCACAAAATTATAATATCTAAAATCTCACATCTAATATCTAATATCTAATATCTAATATCTAATTAAACATCCAAACCTCTCCCAGTCTTATGAATTTTACCTTCAGCTATAAAATCTTTCATTAGTCGATCGAGTATACCATTCACAAAAACTTTGCTTTTTTGGCTACAGAATATTTTGGTCAAATCTATATACTCATTCATCGTTACTTTTAATGGAATCGTCTCAAAATGAAGCATTTCCGCCATAGCCATTTTGATTATCAAAATATCGAGTAATGGAATACGCTCTGCATCCCAGCCCACCAATTTGGGTTTTATCAAATCCATAAAATTATCAAAATGAACCAAAACTACTTTAATCAAATCTTCTGCAAAAGGGCTTTCTTTGCGCCATTCCTTGAATCCTAGCGAAATACGGAAAGGCATATCCGAGTCTATTTGTTTTTTCAAATCTCGTTTTAGCGAGAAATGTATCAAATCCATATCCTCTTCAATATTTACATAATAAAACTCAAGATGTGTTTTCAAATCATCGCTTTTGAAGAATATTTTTTTGAAGAATACATTCAATAATTGATAGAGATTTTCGGAAGAGGGCAATTCGTTATAGGCTGTATATTCCCTCAATTTTATCATTTCAAAATAAAATGATTTAATCATTTCGCTATCAATGTAATTTTTGGTTTTGTATCTACCAAAATATTTATTCAACTCTTCATTTTCATTCAAATATTTCACAAAATCACTCTCTAAAATCTGAAGAGGTACTATCTTTTCCTCTGCCGAAATCAAATGTTTATCGTGCTGAATTTGATGATGGAATTTGGCATAATTCATAATTTCCTTCAAATAATGCAAAACGCAAATATTCAATTCAATTACTTTCTCAATATCTTCGTTAAAAATCTTATAGAGCGATTTAAAATCCTTATTATCTGCCAAAATTTGACTGTACAAGGTTTGAATTACCTTAATACGAACACTTCTTCTACTTATCATATTGGCTTACCATTTGGCATTTAAGTTCTTAGCCTTTTGGATTCTTTCTTTTGCTATAGCTATAGCGGCTTGCTGCGTATTGATGCCTTCCTTCTCGCTTTTTGCATATATTTCCAAGACTCTATTGTATATCATATCGGTCAAACTCATTGTTTTTTCTCGACTATAAACGCCTATCGCTTACGAATACCAGTTGATTACACCACCTGCATTGATCAAAAAATCGGGCGCATACAAA
>CAZUUI010000076.1:6751-8779 GCA_964622955.1 uncultured Chitinophagaceae bacterium
TTGCCATCTACTATTTCATTTGCAAGTTGATTATTTGCAGCTCCGCAAATCACTTTACATTTCAATTGTGGAATCGATGTCTCATTCACCGTAGCACCCAAGGCACACGGCGCATAAATATCACAATCCGAAGTTACAATATCTTTTGGATCTAAAATAGTTACTTTATGTTTATCGGCTACCATTTTCAAGTTCGCTTCATTGATATCTGCTATTGAAAGAATGGCATTTCCTTTTGCCAAATGATCAATCAAATATTGCCCCACGTGTCCAGCGCCTTGCAATGACACTTTTACACCACTCAATGACTCGCTTCCCGATACTTTTTTCCAGCTCGCTTTCATAGCCAAATACACGCCATAAGCCGTAAAAGGACTTGGATCGCCGCCACCGCCCAAATATACAGGCTTTCCCGATACGTGATTGGTTTCCAATGAAATATATTCAATTTCTTTAGTAGAAGTTCCTACATCCTCAGCGGTAATATATTTTCCGCTCAATTTCTCTACAAATTTTCCGTATCGTCTCCAGAAAAATTCATCTCTAATGGTTTGATCATCTGCCAAAATCACCGCTTTTCCACCACCTAAGTTGATACCGCTGATAGACGATTTAAAAGTCATTCCACGCGATAGACGCAACACATCCTGCAACGCATCTGCTTCAGAATTGTACTTCCACACTCTTGTACCCCCCAATGAAGGCCCCAAAGTAGTATCGTGTACCGCAATTATTGCTTTCAAACCCGTCTCTTTATCATTGCAAAAAACGACTTGTTCGTGCTCTGTTTCAGCTAGTTGTGCAAACAAATTAGATTGTAAAGAACTCATTTAATGTTTATTTTTTAGACCACAATATTACGGCAAAAAAGCCAAAACCATTGAATTATTTTGGGCGGATAAACGAGTAATATGCTGTATCTCCTTTCTTAAATTCTTATATAATAGCTGTTTGGGAAACAAAGTTTGAAATTCAGGGATATTTAAAAAAACAAAGATAAAACGTCGATAACTGCTATTATCATATCACTTTAAATTGTATTACTATTTAATATTTTTTTATTCTTTAAAAATTTAACATTTTTTACAATTTCGCATTTTAAAAAACTTTTAAATTTGCAAATTACTAAACAAAATATAAAAACAATGAAAAAAACATTAACCGCAGCAATACTTGTTGCAACCCTCAGCACCATTTTCACTTCTTGCTCTAAAGATGAATCGTCTAGCAATAGTTCTGGATCTTCAAGTAGTCCAGGAACAGCTAGCAATACACAACCTACAGGATGTGGCACCTATTACCCATTATTCAACAATTCTTACACTACACTAATCAAGGTAGGCTCTCCTACTGCTGATAGTACAAGAAGTACCTACATAGGAAAAGATACTACTATTAATGGAAAAACCTACGCAATATCAAGATCTACTACAAATAATCAAACGACAACTGGCTATACAAGAAAAGATGGAACAAAAGTATATATATACTCTGCATTATCTCCAAAACCATTTGAATTATTAATTTTAGATGAATCTAAAACTGTAGGTCAAACTTGGGAAGGCGGATCTTTTTCAAATATTGTTAGTGCTGGTGGAAACACTTCAGAAACTATAAATACTTATAACTTGAAGGTTGTCAAAATACATAGTTCTCTATCTCTAACTACAGGCTTGACATTCAATGATGTATTTGAAGTAAATATGACATTGACGGCTGTAACTAAAGTTAATGGCGTAATAATGAATACAAGTACATTTGATGCTGGAAATCAATTTTATGCAAAATGTGTTGGCCCCATTAAAACATTTACACCACAAAACCCAACATTCGGTTTTTTCAATGATCTAACGCAAGAAGTTTTAAGATATAAAATGTAATACATTTTTTAAATGATACACAAAAAGGGAAGGTTTATTTGTAAATCTTCCCTTTTTTTTATTAATGCTAATTAATATTAAATCACACCCAAAGTAACTATCCCTATAAAAAAAACTGCTTTTAGGAGGGTGCTGGCTAGCGAAAAAT
>CAZUUI010000077.1:0-8672 GCA_964622955.1 uncultured Chitinophagaceae bacterium
GAAATATTAAATGAAGACCGCAGCCGAAATTTTTGTATGACATTGATATCATCATCAAATTCTACAAAAAATAGATCTCAAAATTGTATTGAAAAAATGGAAAAAATTATTGCAGGTATAGACAAAGAGTATATCCTAAAATAGTTGTATACTAAGATCCGCAAGCTAAGCACTCCTCGCTCATATTAACAGCTAAAGTAGGTGATTTATAAATTTTTTCATAATCAAAATCGTCTTTAGCGTTTAAAGAATTTTTAGGCTCTTCTATGATTGTAGGCCATAAATCGGATTCTATAGATTTGAGTTCTTTTTCGCTCTCGTTTAAATTGATTTCAGGATTCATATTATATGTTTTATTGGTTAACTAAATTATTTTTTATCAAATATTCAGCTATCTGAACGGCATTGGTAGCAGCGCCTTTACGGAGGTTGTCGGATACAATCCAAAGATTTATACCATTATCACAACTATTGTCTTTTCTTATTCTTCCCACCCAAACCGCATCGTTGTTATGAGCTGTAATTGGCATAGGATATTCGGCTTTAGCGGTATTATCCATTAGAGTAATTCCTTCGGCATTAATTAATTCGCTTTTTATAGCATCTACAGTTACCGTTTTTTCAAATTCTATATTTACCGATTCGCTATGTCCTCCCATTACAGGAACACGAACCGTTGTAGCCGTTATTGCCAAATTGGGCAAGGATAATATTTTCTTGCTTTCGTCTATTATTTTTTGTTCTTCTTTTGTGTACCCACTTTCAAGAAATACGTCAATTTGAGGAATTAAATTCATATCTATAGGGTGAGCATAAGCCATTTCGCCTTCTATTTGATTTCGTTCGTTGTGAAGCTGAGCTACTGCTTTTACACCCGTTCCTGTTACGGATTGATAGGTGCTAGCCACGACTCTTTTTATTGGAGAAATACGTCTTAATACATCCAAAACCATTACAAGCTGAATGGTAGAGCAATTGGGATTTGCTATAATTTTATCTTCTTTGGATAGTTCTGAGGCATTGATTTCCGGAACAACCAATTTTTTTGTTTTGTCCATACGCCACGCCGAGCTATTATCTATAACCGTAGTGCCTACTGCCGCAAATTTTGGCGCCCACTCTGTAGAGGTGCCGCCTCCCGCAGAGAATAAAGCGATGGAAGGTTTTTTGGCAATAGCTTCGTCCATAGAATGAATGGTATATTTAGTTCCATTAAATTCTATTTCTTTTCCTACGCTCTTTTCGGATGCCACGGGAATAAGTTCGGTAATAGGGAAATTTCTTTCACGAAGGACTTCTAGCATTTTGGTTCCTACTAGCCCAGTAGCCCCTACAACAGCAATTTTCATTTAGATAAATATTAAAAAGTTAGATAATTTATATGCATACAAAAGTAATTATTTTATTGAATAAAAGAAGTTTAAAATATGTATTTTTGCACATAAAAGCGTAAAAATGATATATAAAAAGGACATAAAAGCATATCCGCAATATTTCGAAAATTATCTTTCATTGATAAAAGAAGAAGAGCTGCTAGAAGCTACAAAAAATAGAGTGGGAACCCTGTTGGGATTTTATGGAGAAATACCTTTGGAAAAGTGGGATTATGCATACGCAGAAGGTAAATGGACTATAAAAGAAATGGTTCAGCATATTTTGGATTCGGAGCTTGTGTTTTTGTATCGTATCATGTCAATAGTAAGGGGCGAAAAACAGGAATTGTTGGGCTTTGATGAAAATGAATATGCAAAAAACATGAATTTAACTCATATTACAGCAGAAGCCATGCTAAATTCATTGACGCTACAAACTATGTATACCTATAATTTTGTAAAACAATTGACTGACTCCGATTGGATGAAAATAGGACGTGCAAACGGAGGTGAAGTTCAGACAGCGGCTATAGCCTTTGCTATCATAGGACATGATTATCATCATAGAAATAAAATAAAAGAATTATATTTGTAAGCTAAAACCTTTTGATTTGGAATTAAATCTCAGCAGACCGCTTGCTTTTTTTGACTTAGAAACCACAGGAATAGATGTGGTAAAGGATCGTATTGTAGAAATAGCTATACTTAAAGTCCACCCAAATCAAAAACGTGAACAATTGTATTATAAAATCAATCCTACCATTCCCATTCCTATTCAAGCCAGTGAAGTACACGGTATTTATGACAAAGACGTAATCAATTGTCCCAAATTTAGCGAAGTAGCAAAGGAAATCTATGACTTTATTGCCGATGCAGATTTGGCGGGGTTCAACTCTAATAAATTTGATATACCCTTGTTGATAGAAGAAATGCTTCGTTGTAATTTAGATATTGAAATCGAAAACAAAAAGAATGTAGATGTTCAGGTTATTTTTCACAAAATGGAAAAAAGAACATTGGAAGCGGCCTATAAGTTTTATTGTAATAAAGATTTGGTAAATGCCCACTCCGCAATGGCCGATACCGAAGCTACGCTAGAAGTGCTTCAATCTCAATTGGATCGATATCCCGAAATAGAAAATAATATTGATTTTATTAGCTCAAATTTTGGAAGTTATACCGATCATTTGGATTCGGGAAAACGATTTTTGAAAACACCGAAAGGCGTTGTGTTGTGTTTTGGCAAACATAAAGATAAAACCTTGGAGCAGATAGCCAAAGAAGATGCAGGATACTTCAAATGGATGTATGGGGCCGATTTTGGACTTCATTCAAAACAAATATTAAAAAAATTGTGTCTGGAAAGAGGCATTAGATTTGAATAAAAATGAAAGAGAGCCTAGTAATTATTCCTACTTATAATGAAATAGAAAACATTGAAAAAATGGTGGAAACCGTTTTGGGTTTTCCCAATTATTTTCATTTGTTGATAATAGACGATGGTTCACCCGATGGGACAGCTACTAAAGTTAAAGAACTTCAAGCTAATTTTAAAGATAGACTTTTTATCATAGAACGTTCGGGCAAATTAGGCTTAGGTACTGCTTATCTCAAAGGATTTGAATGGGGATTGGAACAAGGCTATCTGTATTTATATGAAATGGACTGCGATTTTAGCCATAATCCAGAAGATTTACATCGTTTGCGTCAAGGAATTTTAGATGGAGCAGACGTTGTTGTTGGCAGTAGATATGTTCCGGGCGGCGATGTGAAAAATTGGGATATGAAACGAATCTTACTTTCCAAAGGGGCTTCGTTGTATACAAGAATTATAACTTGGCTGCCTGTAAAAGATACAACAGCAGGATTTGTAGTATATAGAAGATCCTTTTTAGAGAAATTAGATTTTTCAAAAATTGTGTTTAAAGGATATGCTTTTCAAATTCAAATGAAATATGCGGCCTATAAATTAGGTTTTAAAATAAAAGAAATACCAATAACGTTTAAAGATAGAGAGCTAGGAACGTCAAAAATATCTTCAAACATTATAAAAGAAGCCATTTTTGGAGTATTGAAGTTGCGTTGGGATAGTTTTTTTATGAATTATTCAAAATAAAATTTATTATCTAATTTGAAAAAAACAGTTGCCTTTTTTTTAACCTATTTCATTGTTTTGAATATAATAAAAGCTTCAGATTCCGATAAAATTAATTTTTTATCTACAAAGTCTGAGCTTCAATTCAAAGTAGATAATAGCATAGAATCATTTACAACTCATATTAGATATAAACCAAAAGATAGCGTATGGATGTCTTTTACAGGATTGTTGGGCATAGAAGGTGCTAGACTATTGATAGACAAGGATAGTGTTTATGTTCACAACAAATTGGAAAAATCCTATTTTACTACACCAATTCAAGAAAAAAATGAATGGATTCCATTTGGATTTTCAATTGAAGATTGGGACGTGCTTCTAACGAATACGACAAGCCAAATAATAGACTCACTAAAAAAACCATTAAGTGTGGTCGAAAAAAAAATTAATGATAGCACTTCAAAACGTTTTTCTTTTGACAAAAATAAACAATTGGAAAGGTATGAAATAATTAATACTTTTTCTAATGAACGATGTATTATTTATTTTTCAAATTTTCAAAAATTAAAAAAAACAAAAATGAGTTTTGCTCATGAAAAAAAAATTGTTTTTTCAAGTCCAGGAAGCAGTGAAATAGAATTGACCATAAAACATATAGACTATACTTTGAACCAACCCAAAAATATGCCATTTGCTAAACAAAGATGATAATTAAAAATATACGCTTTTTTTGTCTGTCTATCTTGATGTTAAGCCTTAGCCTTAATCTTATAGCGCAATCTAGTTCAAAAAAACAACAATTGCAACGAGAGTACAATGATTTGAAAAAAGAGATTAAAGAAATAGAATCTAATATTCAAAGTAGAAAAAAACTTCAAAATATTTCCTTAAAAGAAATAGCCGATTTAAATGCAAAAATTGAAACAAGAAAAAAATTGGTAGTCAATATGGAATATCAATTAAAGGAAATAGATCAAGAACTTGTGGTGAGACAAAATGATGTAAAGAAAAACAAAGAAGACATTGTAAGGTTTAAAGATGAATATGCAAAAATGATTCGTTGGATTAATAAAAACAACGATAATTCACGTACCTTCAAACTTGCTTTTGTGTTACAGTCGGGAAATTTTAAAGAAGCTTGGAACAGAATGAAGTATCTAAAAAAATACGGAAATTATAGAGCCAAACAATCTATTGTAATTCAAAATAATATCAATAGAATTATGCATAGAGTTGAAGCCTTACAAACTACAAAACAAGAAAAGGCAACTATGATTGAAAATAGTAAAATGAATCAAATTTCGCTACAAACGGAGAAGGAAAAAAGAGATGAAATGGTTCAGAAACTGGGAAAAGAAATGGATGAACTCAAAGGTGAAATTGCTAAGAAAAACCGTGCCGCAGCAGAAATAAATGCTAAAATCAGAAAGGTAATTGAGGAAGAAATTCAAAAACAAAAAATGGCAGAGTTGGCAAAACGAAATTCACAACGTCAAGCCATTAAAAAAGCAAATGAAGAAGCCATTGCACAAGGAAAAAAACCAGTAGCAAAAGAAGAAGACATTCAAAATTCACCGGAAGGAATTTTGTCTAATAGTTTTATGGCCAGCAAAGGAAATTTACCTTGGCCAGTTTCAAGAGGTATTGTAGTTTCTAATTTTGGAAGACAACCACACCCTGTAGCTTCAGATTTGTTTATAGAAAACAATGGAATAGACATAAAAACCGCAAATAATGCTGAGGTAATGGCGGTATACGAAGGAAAAGTTGTTAAGGTTTTTGAAATGCCTTCATATCAAAATTGTGTAATGATAAAACATGGCGATTACTTTTCGGTGTATTCTCATCTTTCCAACGTTAACGTAGCGGTAGGAAGTGAAGTAAGAGCAAAACAAGTAATTGGAAAATGTGCCTTTAGCGAAGATCAAGGCTATGCTATGACCAATCTGCAAATTTGGCACTATCAAGTAAAACAAAACCCCTCTAGTTGGTTGAAAGCAAGATAAACCTTTTTTATATGACAACAACGCCTACCTTACAAGAGTTAATTTTTATAGATATTGAAACGGTTTCACAAACCCCAAACTATAATGACAACTCAGAAGAAATCAAAAAGATTTGGCAAAAAAAAATGCGTTATGAAGTAGAACGCTCTCAATTACCAGAAGAAGAATTATACCAACAAAAAGCCGCTATTTTTGCAGAATTTGGAAAGATTGTTTGTATTTCGGTGGGAATGTGGAGCCAAGCTGAACAGACGTTAAAGATAAAATCATTCTATGGAAAACAAGAGCACGAGCTTTTGTCAAGCTTTATAGCATTTTGTCAAAAACTAAAATCCAAAAAATATATGTTTTGCGGGCATAATATCAAAGAGTTTGACATTCCCTATATTTGTAGAAGATTGCTTATAAATGATTTTAAAATTCCAGAGATACTTGATTTTCAGAACAAAAAACCTTGGGATGTACAGATGATAGACACGCTTCAGTTTTGGAAGTTTGGAGATTACAAGCATTATGTGTCGTTGGACACACTTACTACCATTTTTAATGTGCCATCACCAAAAGAAGATATAGACGGAAGTCAAGTGGGACAGGTGTATTGGAAAGAAGATAATTTGGAGAAAATTGTAGCCTATTGTCAACGAGATGTAGAAGCGGTAGCGCAATTATTTTTAAAATTAAATCAAAAAGAACTTCTGTCCCCTTCGCAAATTCAAATTATATAAAAACATTTTAATCGAGATGATAATAGATAATAAATTGCTTTCCCACCCAATGACCTATGAGTCTTATCTACAGTATTGGAATGATATTGTATCTGAAAAATCACCCGAAACGGCTAGATACAAAGAACAAAATTTATATAAATACGCAGAAACAGCGTTGGAAATTACCCAAAAAGTAGAAAAAACATTAACTCTTGAAAAAAAGCTATTTAATGAAATAATTAAATGGTGCAAAACGTCGCCTATTTCTTTGAATTTGTCAATGATAGCAGAGCCTTGGTGTGGCGATATTTCTCATATTTTGCCTGTATTGTATGCTATACAAGTAGCTAGTGAAGATAAAATTAGTGTATCTGTTTATCTAAGGGATTCAAACGAAGAGCTGATGAATCTTTTTTTGACCAATGGCGGAAAAGCCATTCCTATTTTGTTATTTCTCAATCAAAATAATCTTATAGCAAAATGGGGGCCAAGAACCGCTGCCGCTACCGATAAATTATCAGAACTCAAGGCACAAAATCTACCCACCTCAGACCTATATCGTCAACTTTCTGCTTGGTATGAACAAGATAAAACAAAGGCTTTTCAAGATGAATTATACACAATCTTTAGAAAATTGATGAACAATTAGTCACAAAACAGATTTATTTCTTATTTTTGTAACGTATTTATGAATAATAAAAAAAATATTCTTTGTGTTGTTGGTTCTCTCAATCAAACTACCCAATTACACGAAATTGCGCAGTTTTTGGAAGATGAGTATAACATATATTATTCTCAACTTTATGGCGATGGTATTGCATATAAATTTGTAGCAGAATCGGGTTTTTTTGACAATACAGTTTTAGGAAAAAACAGTTCATTTACCTTAAAATCAAAACAATATATAAAAGAAAAGGGGCTTTCTTATGATTATAGAGGTCAGTCAAAGGATATAATTTATGACATGGCAATATTATCAACAGACTTGGTCGTGCCAAAAAGTTTTTTAAAGAAAAAAACCGTTTGGGTTCAAGAGGGTATGATAGATCCTTTAACCTCTCTGGCGCGATTGGTAAAAAAGTTAAATTTGCCTACGTTTTTGCCAGGAAACACATCTTTAAACGGAACCTCCAACAAAGCGGACATTTATTTTGCTGCATCAAAAGGATATAAGGAATATTTTAATTCTTTAGGAACAGAGCGAAATAAAATTTTGACGACTGGCGTTCCAAATTTTGACAATATTGTAGAAATGAGAAAATTAAAATTTGAGTATACGGATTATGTTTTGGTGGCTACTTCCGACATTAGAGATTTAGGAGGAAACGAAGATCGCATTCATTTTATAAAAGAATGTGTAAAAATTGCAGCGGGAAAACAACTAATTTTCAAGCTACACCCTAATGAAAATTTTGAAAAATCGAGTAGAGAAATTAGAGAAAATACACCCGAAAACACATTAATATATAATACGGGCTCTATAGACCCCATGATAGCCCATTGTCATACACTTATTACACAATTTTCTTCTACCGTATATTTGGGAATGATTCTAGGCAAAAAGGTATATAGTTATTTTCCAATGGATGAATTAGAGGCGAATGTTCCAATACAGAATGCGGGCACTAGCGCCGAAACTATATCAAAAATAATTAGAGATTTTATGGAATTTCAAGGGCCAAAAGAAGCTTTTTTGGAACAATACGAACCCGCAAAAAAATACTTGTAGCATGCAACAAAGTACAATTACAGTAGTTCAGGCACGAATGAGCTCTACTCGCTTTCCAGGAAAGGTCATGAAAGATATTTTGGGGAAAACACTGCTCGAACAGATGCTCGAACGTATGCAATATTCAAAAAAATGTGGAACAATCGTAGTGGCTACGTCCACCAATCCCAAAGACGATGCCCTGGAAGAGTTGTGTAAAAAAATTGATGTACCTTGTTTTAGAGGCAATGAAGACGATTTGCTGGAAAGACATTATCTATGTGCAAAAGCCTTTGGAGCAAAGGTGGTAGCTAAAATTCCATCGGATTGTCCACTAATAGACCCCAAAATTATGGACAAAGGGTTTGATTTTTTCTTTGATAATGATTTTGATTTTATCAGCAATCTACATCCTGCCTCTTACCCAGATGGCAACGACGTAGAAGTGTTTAGTTTTCAAGCCTTAGAAAAAGCATTTAACAATGCTACCAAAAAAATGGAGCGTGAGCATACAACACCTTATTTTTGGGAGAATCCGGAGTTGTTTAAAGTTGGAAATTTTCAATGGGAAAAAGAACTCGATTATTCTATGAGTCATCGTTTTACGATTGATTACGAGGAGGATTATTTTTTTATCAAAGCCGTTTTTGAAAAATTATATCCATCCAATCCTAAGTTTGGACTCGAAGATATTTTAAAATTATTGGAAAAAAATCCCGAAATATACGAGCTCAACGCAAAATTTGCTGGCGTCAACTGGTATCGAAATCATTTGGACGAGCT
>CAZUUI010000078.1:0-8660 GCA_964622955.1 uncultured Chitinophagaceae bacterium
GAATAAATATGAATACATAATCTAAAATTTATTTTAAATGCAATATTATCTTAAAAATATTAATTTTGCAGAATTATTTATAAAAAATGAAAAATAGCACTTCGCATCATCACAAACTCAGCATTGCAGGTTTGATTGTTTCTCTTGGAATTATTTATGGCGATATTGGTACTTCTCCTCTTTATGTGATGAGCGCTATTATTGGTAAGCAAATGATTACCAAAGAGTTGATATATGGTGGACTTTCTGCTGTTTTTTGGACAATTACGTTGCTGACTACTATCAAATATGTAATGATTACCCTACAGGCCGATAATAATGGCGAAGGAGGCATCTTTTCATTATTTGCATTAATCAAAAGAAAAAGAAAGAAAAAGTACTTTATTTGGATAGCTATTATTGGAGGTTCTATGCTCCTAGCCGATGGTATAATTACGCCAACAATTTCTATTTCTTCTGCTATAGAAGGGCTTATTGTAGTTTATCCCGAAATTCAAACGATTCCCATTGTAATAGCTATTATTGTATTAATATTTTTGTTACAACAATTAGGCACTTCTACAGTTGGAAAAAGTTTTGGACCAATAATGATGTTGTGGTTTGGGATGTTGGCATTTTGGGGTGTCTATTATATTGTGAAAAATCCAAGTATATTGGTAGCGCTTTCCCCGCATTACGCCATTAAAATGTTGTTCAATCCTACAGGCTTCTGGCTTCTAGGTGCTATTTTCTTATGTACAACTGGGGCAGAGGCTTTGTATTCTGATTTGGGGCACGTAGGAAGAGAAAATATACGTGTGAGTTGGATTTTTGTAAAAACCGCTTTAATACTCAATTATTTTGGACAAGGTGTATGGCTTCTTCAGCACGAAGGCCAATATTTGAATGGACAAAATCCATTTTTTGCTATGATGCCAAAAGAGTTTTTGTTGGTAGGAATTGGAATCGCTACGTTAGCGGCTATAATTGCTTCTCAGGCATTGATTAGTGGAAGTTTCTCACTTATCAGCGAGGCAGTTAGGCTTAATATTATCCTGAAAGTGGGAATCATTTTCATTATAAACTGTTAAATATCCTGCAGTTACATTGGGGCAAATATACATTCCTATTATCAATAACTTTTTATTGATTGGATGTATTGCAGTTGTATTATTTTTCAAAAAAGCGGCAGCTATGGAGGCCGCTTATGGGTTAGCTATTACGGTTACAATGCTTATGACTACGCTTCTATTGCGAGAATATTTGATTACAAAACGTCGTGCACCCATATTTATATGGGTATTGTTTTTGACTTATGTATTAATAGAAGGTTCATTTTTTGTGGCAAATTTGATTAAGTTTACACACGGAGGGTATTTTACGTTGATTGTATCCAGCTTGTTTATTCTAATTATGTTTAGCAGATGGAGAACGGTGAAAATCAAAGAAGATTTGAGAGAATATGTACCTATCAAAGATTATATAGATCAATTGATGGCATTGAGCAAAGACCAATCCTTGCCCAAGTTTGCTACGAATTTAGTTTTCTTATCTACTTCTCCAAAAGAATCGGAAATTGAATATAAAATTATCTATTCTATTCTCCAGAAGCAACCTAAAAGGGCTGATAATTATTGGTTTGTACACGTTCACGTTACCAAGAGTCCGTATACTTGTGAGTACAAAGTAGACACAATTGCAAAGGACGATGTGTATAGAATTACGTTTTATTTAGGATTCAAAGTAGAAGAGAAAATTAGCCAATTTTTGAGAATCGTAATCGAAGATATGGTGAAAAAAGGCGAGGTAAATATCAACAGTCGTTATCATTCATTGAAAGAAAATAATATCGCAGGCGATTTCCGTTTTGTGATATTGGAAGAAGTCTTGTCTACTGAAAATCAACTATCGTTCAAAGATAGATTGGCTATCAAGATTAATTTGTGGTTGAAAAATATTACCACTACACCCGAAAAGTGGTTTAATTTAGATACCAATTTAGTAATGGTGGAAAAAGTGCCGTTAATTATCAAAACGGGTAATAAATACGAATTGGTTCGATTGACGGATAGGCCTAATTATTTGTAGAGCGTTGTAAATTTCTAAAAAATTATTTTCATTTCAAAAATCCTTTTTAGATTTACACTTTAATTAAATGTAATTTTCTAATACGTGCAATTTTCTACATACAATCTTAAGAAAACTGAAGAGCTCATCAAAGAGGCGGGCTACCAACTTCGTTATGAAAAGGGTCAGTTCAATTCGGGTTTTTGTATTCTACAAGATAAAAAAGTAGTTGTTATCAATAAGTATTTTACACCCGAAGTTCGTTTTTCCAAATTGATTGATATAATTGCTACGATAGATTTTGATAGGGCTCAAATTCAATCTGAACAAGGAAGGAAAACATTGCATAAAATCGATTTGCTTTTTGCACACGCCAATGAAATGAATTTTGATAATACTAAACCTATCGAATAATGCAGGGAAATAGCATCACGCTTTTGGGCACAGGCACGTCGGTAGGAGTTCCAATGGTTGGATGTACTTGTGAAGTGTGTCTAAGTCCTAATATAGAAGATAAGCGATTGAGAACCAGTGCTTTTGTAGTGTATGAAGGAAAACATTTTTTAATCGATATTGGTCCTGATTTTCGCGAGCAAGCGCTTCACAATCAAATTAATAAAATTGATGCAATATTGCTCACACATCCTCATCGCGACCATATAGGAGGCTTTGATGATATTAGAGGCCTGAATTTTGTACAAGAAAAATCGATTGCTTTATTTTCAAATACACTTACTTGGACTAGTTTGAAAAAGCAGTTTTATTATGCTTTTGACAATTTGGAATATGATGCAGTACCCAAGGTGAAACCTGTAATGATAGATGATGAAGTATTTGATTTTGAAGGGATTCAAATTATTCCTATCAATGTTATGCACGGAAATATGCCTTGCCTCGGGTATCGTTTTGGGAAAATGGCTTACCTCACCGATGTCAACTTAATTCCTGAAATAGAATTTGAAAAGTTACAAGATTTAGAGGTTCTAATTTTAGATTCACTGCGCATAAAACCGCATCCTTCGCACTTCTCATTGGAAGAATCATTGAATGTGGCTGCACGAATTGGGGCTAAAAAAACATATTTTATCCATATAAGCCATCATATGGGGCTTCATCGGACTATGCAACCGCAGTTACCCGAAAATATATTCTTTGGAATTGATAATCAAGTGATTAGCTTTTGATTAATTCCGCTACAAAAAAACCATCGCCTTCATATTCACTCGGCAATAACGTTTGTTTTTTGGTACACGTAAAACCTCTACTTTCTATCCATTGCACTTGGTCTTCATTCTCCGAAGGAAATATACTACACGTAGAATAGATGAGCTTTCCGCCTGATTTTAATGTAGGTACAAAGTTTTCGATAATTTGTTTTTGAAGATGCCATTTTTCGATTAACGGTGCTTCGTATATTCTATATTTTAGGTCGGCCTGACGACGAATGGTACCACTGCCACTACAAGGAACATCCATAAATAAAACATCCGCAAAGTTTTTGTATTTATCCATATTGGCATCATTTGCCATTTCTGTTTTTACTTTTTTGCCAAACATACGAGCTACTCGCTTATCCAAATGTTTTAGTTTAGTTTCCTCAATATCAAATGAAACCAATTGAATATTTTCTGCGGTAATATCCAAAATATGAGTTGATTTCCCACCATTTCCAGCACAAGATTCAATGATTTTTTTGGCTTTGGAAATATCTGAAAATTGTGAAATAAATTGTGAACCTATATCTTGAATTTCGAAATGCGAGCCAAATTCATCAAACAAAATATGATTTTTGGCAATAGGTTTTAGAAGTTTGATTATAGGTGCCATTTTTAATGTTTCGCCAGCATATTGTATATTTTCTATAACTTCATATTCGAGACCGTGTTCCGAAAGGGTATCGGTAAATATTTCTAAAGTCGTCTGTGATTGATTGACTCTCAAGAATATAGGTGCTGGTTTGTGCATTGCTTTCCAAACGGCTTGAAAGTTTTCGCCCAATTCTTTCGTAGCTAATTTAGCAAAAAGGCTTGGAACGGAATAAAGTGTTTCAAAAGGCAATTCAGATTCGTATCTAGCTTTTATTTCTTCAAAATCAAACTGATTTTCTTCATTTAAAAAATTGAGGTATGTGTCCAATACCATTTCTTTGGATTCGGAGAAATGCATAAGAAATTCATAATGACGAACAATATCATACGTGCATTGCGCAATGGTTTTACGGTCCTTAGAACCCCATTTTGGATTTGCTTTGAATTGTTTTTGAATATAAGAGTCTAAAACATTTTTATTTTGAATTATTTCCGTAATATTTTTTAATATTGCAGTCCTAAGGTTGGGGAAAACTTTCATATTTTAAGTTAATTTTTTATGATGAAATTTGAAAACAATACTGAAATTCAATTAGCAAAGAAACTCATTTTTGAAACAAACGAGTCACTTTTTTTGACAGGCAACGCTGGAACAGGCAAAAGTACCTTCTTAAAAGAGGTAATTTCGCATTGTCCCAAAAATAAAATTGTATTAGCGCCAACGGGTGTAGCGTCAATAAATGTCAAAGGAACCACCATTCATTCCTTTTTTAATCTTCCTTTTACACCTTTCAATCCTACCGAAAATTGGTCGGACAGCGATGAAGAAATTGGCTTGAGGCAATTATTATCAAAATTGCGCTACAATACCGAAAAAAGAGCCTTGATAAAAGAACTCGACCTAATGATAATCGATGAAATTTCTATGGTGAGAGCCGATGTTATAGATGCTATTGATTTTATTCTAAAACATTTTAGAGATAATAGACACGAAGCATTTGGAGGCGTACAAGTACTATTTGTCGGGGATTTGTACCAGCTACCGCCAGTAGCCAATGGAAGCACGTGGGACATACTCAGCCGATTTTACCGTTCGCCTTTTTTCTATGACTCCAAGGTTATAGAAATGAAAGGCATTCATACAATAGAACTCAAGAAAATTTATCGACAAAGCGATTCAAAATTTATCGATATCCTCAACGCCATTAGAAATAATCAACTGACAGCAATAGAAAGGGATGCGCTCAATCAACGAAAAATTTCACCACCCGAAGATTCCGAAGATTTGATTATCACACTTACTACGCACCGTACTATTGCAGATGAGATTAATGAACGAGAGTTAAGAAAATTGGATGGAACTGTTTTTGTGTATCACGCCGAAATTAGTGGCGATTTTAGAGAAAATTCCTATCCAATTGAGCCTATGATGGAACTCAAAGAAGGCAGTCAAATTCTTTTTGTGAAAAATGACATCAGCTTTCCCCGAAAATATTTCAATGGAAAATTGGGTGTTGTGTCTCGACTTTCGAAAGATTCCATTTATGTGAAATCAAAAAATGAAGCGAATGAATGGGAAGAAATTCAAGTAAATAAAGATACCTGGACACAATATGAATACAATTTTAATATCGAAAAAAATAGGGTAGAGGAAAAGGAAGTAGGGACTTTTCAGCATTATCCTATCAAGCTGGCTTGGGCTATTACTATTCATAAAAGTCAAGGATTGACATTTGAAAAAGTGAAGCTGGATATACGCGATAGTTTTGTGAGTGGACAAACGTATGTAGCCTTGTCGCGTTGTACTTCATTGGAAGGAATATATTTGCTCAATGAATATCCTTCAAGGCAATTGAATTATCCGAGTCATTTAATTGCATTTTCAAAAAATAGAATAGAAAATCAACAATTGGAAGAAACTATTGCGGATAAAAAAGATGCTTATTTAAAAAATGTATTACATCGAATTTTGAATTTAAAATCGATTCAAGATACGATTCAAGAAACTGTAGAACAATTTGAAGAAGCCAGAGAAAAAGTGAAAGGCAGCGATGAGATTTTATCCGAATTGCAAGAGGTAAAAACAAAATGGAAAGAAGTAGAAGGCGTCAATCAAAAGTTTTTGGCTCAGTTGCAGCATATTTTTTCGATAGAAGGAAAAATAGAGCGAGAAGCTATGCTCAACGAACGTGTGGAAAAGGCTGTTTTATATTTTGGAAATCAATTAATTGAAGTAGTTTTGAAGCCAATTATAGGCATTGAATCCAAGATTAAACTTTATTTTAGAATTGCAGCGTTGAAAAAAGAATTGGAAATGAAAATTACAGTTCTTAAAATGACACTTTCAAAATTTGAAAAGCTAAAGCAGTATGGCGTTTGTCAGCATTCCGATTTTTCGTCGTTAACTGAAATTCTCAAAACCATTGAACTAGAAGAACCTATTTCTAAGTCAAAAACAAAACAACCTACACAAGAAATTACGTTGGATTTGCTCAAAGATGGAATGAATGTAGCACAAATAGCCGAAGCTAGAAATCTCACTACGGGAACTATTTACAATCATCTTTTCAAGCTTTTTGAGGATGATAAAATAGCACTTAGGACTATATTTAGCGAAGAAGAATTTGAGCAAATAAAAGCAGTAATGGCTTCATTGCCACCCGAAGCAGATTTTGCATACATTAAGGAAAAAAATGTAGAGGTAGATTACAATATAATTAGATTTTGGCGAAAAAATCAGGAGAAAATAGAAAAGAATCTATAAATTTGTCTTTTTAAAAATAAAAATTGAATGTTGCCTTAAATGAGTGAGATAATAGAAAAATTAAATGTATCGTTGGATGCTATCAGACCTTATCTAAAAGAGGATGGAGGCGATGTAGAGGTGATGAGCATAGATGATAAAGGTGTGGTAAAGATAAAGATGATAGGCAATTGTAAAACCTGTATGCAACGAAATAGCACAATTAAAACGGGCATCGAGTCGGTTCTAAAATCACAATTCCCTGAAATAAAAGAAGTAATCGAAGGTTAATTAAACTTTTTTTGCAATATAGTCAAAAAAAATATTTACCTTTGCGCCCTTAAAAAATTTTTAACAAAAACATAAAAAAACAATGAGTAACAATTTGATTTACATTTTTCCATTTTTTGGAATAGCCGCATTGATTTACATGTACTTTCTATCGGTATGGGTAAAGAAACAAGACGCTGGAGACAGCAAAATGAAGGAGATAGCAGATAATATTGCAGAAGGCGCAATGGCATTTTTGAATGCAGAATATCGTATTTTGGCAGTATTTGTAGTAGTTGCAGGTATTTTATTGGGAATTTTATCTCAAGTTGTGGAAACATCACATTGGTTAATCGTTGTAGCTTTTGTTATTGGAGCTATATTCTCTGCAGTAGCTGGAAATATTGGTATGCGTATTGCTACTCAAGCAAATGTAAGAACTACACAAGCCGCTAGAACCAGTTTGGCAAAAGCTTTGAAAGTTTCATTCTCTGGTGGAATGGTAATGGGATTAGGCGTTGCAGGTTTGGCTGTATTTGGATTGAGTTTCTTATTTATATTGTTTTTCAAATACTTTATGGGAGCCGATTTCGCTAATGGCGGTGCTGATAAAATGACAGTAGTATTGGAAGTATTAGCAGGATTTTCATTAGGCGCTGAGTCTATTGCATTATTTGCAAGAGTTGGTGGTGGTATTTATACAAAAGCAGCTGACGTAGGAGCGGATTTAGTAGGAAAAGTTGAGGCTGGAATTCCAGAAGATGATCCTCGTAACCCTGCAACTATTGCGGATAACGTAGGAGACAACGTAGGAGACGTAGCGGGAATGGGAGCCGATTTGTTTGGTTCGTATGTAGCTACTGTTTTGGCAGCGATGGTATTAGGAAATTATTTATTACAAAATCCTGCAAATGCTGGAATTTTCCAAGGATTTATGAATATTGGACCTATTTTATTACCAATTGCTATTGCTGCAGTAGGTATTGTATGGTCAATCGTAGGAGGATGGCTTGTAAGTGTAAAAGATGATAATGGCGATGTACAAAAAGCATTGAACATAGGAAACTGGGTTTCTTTGATTTTGACATTAATTACCGTTTATGGATTGATTCAATGGATGTTGCCAAAAGAAATGAATATGGCTTTCTTTGGAGAAGAAAATAGAATGGTAACAAGCAATGGTGTATTTATTTCTACCATTATAGGTATGATTGTAGGTGCTGTGATTTCTTCAATTACAGAGTACTACACTGGTACAGGAACAAAACCAGTAATGGGTGTAGTAAGACAATCTGCAACAGGAGCTGCTACAAACATTATTGCAGGATTATCTTTGGGTATGATGAGTACTTGGATGCCAATTGTATTATTTGCAGCGGCTATTTTTGGTTCATATCATTTTGCAGGATTCTATGGTGTGGCTATTGCTGCAGGTGCTATGATGGCTACTACAGCTATGCAATTAGCTATTGATGCTTTTGGACCTATTGCCGATAATGCAGGAGGAATTGCAGAAATGAGTGGATTGCCAGAAGAAGTAAGAGGTAGAACAGACATATTGGATTCGGTAGGAAATACTACAGCGGCTATCGGTAAAGGATTTGCTATTGCTTCGGCTGCATTGACTGCCTTGGCATTGTTTGCAGCTTATGTAACTTTTACAGGTATCGATGGAATCAATATTTTCAAAGCGGATGTATTAGCGGCATTATTTATTGGTGCTATGATACCAGTAGTTTTCTCTGCACTGGCTATGAGCAGTGTAGGAAAAGCCGCTATGGATATGGTTCAAG
>CAZUUI010000079.1:0-640 GCA_964622955.1 uncultured Chitinophagaceae bacterium
GCAAAAATTGCTTATGCTTGTCTATCTCCAAGAACCGAAAAGGATATTTTAGAAGATTTGTGCATTCAAATTGGATATCAATCATTCACATTCAATGCGTACAGTGAAAAAAATACGTTGATCTATCATACCAATGTAGTAATGTGTATTGGAGATGGATTTGTTGTAATAGGGCTCAACACAATAAAAGATGCTGAAGAACGAAAAGCTATAATTGAACAATTTGAGAAATCGAATTTGGAAATAATAGATTTGACCGACGAGCAACTCAATCATCACTTTGCAGGCAATATGCTTCAAGTAAAAAACAACGAAAATGAACCTTACTTAGTGATGAGCAAAAGAGCTTTTAATTCATTAAATGATACACAAATAGCTCAAATAGAGAAATATACAAATATTCTTCCCGTCTCTATCGATATAATAGAAACTGTAGGAGGTGGAAGTGCACGTTGTATGATGGCCGAAAACTTTTTAGAAAAATTGTAGATAAGAATCTATATATTTGCAACTATCAGAAATAAATTTGATAAAAAAACAATCTTATGAGTAATGTATTTTGTAGCAGCGAAGTAGACAAATTAAATAAAGTAATTATTCATTATCCCGACGATAGTATTGAGTTAGTAACTCCAAATAA
>CAZUUI010000079.1:650-8568 GCA_964622955.1 uncultured Chitinophagaceae bacterium
TTCTATCGGCATTTTTAGGAGAAGAGAATGTATTAGATACCGAACAGCTTTTTCTTGAGACTTTAGAGATTATAGAAGATAAAAATAAGAAGAAACTATTTGAATACATATTTGCATTAGAAAAAGTATCCGATAAAGATAAAGAAATTCTGATGAATCTTTCCAATGAAGAGTTAGTTTATACAATTTTCACGGGTGTATTACAAGCAGAAAATCGCACAATTTTCAATCCTTTGCCCAATTATGTATTCACAAGAGATATAGCTGTGACTATAAAAGATCATTTGTTGATTTGTCAACCTTCAAAAAAAGCTCGTACAAGAGAAAGTGTTATTACACGCTCAATTTGTTATTTTCACCCAATTTTCAAATCTTGTCAAGAGAATAATGATGCAAAAATCATTGATATGACCAAAGAAGGCGAAGATTATACCATAGAAGGTGGCGATGTAATGATTTTTAATGACGATTATCTTTTGGTGGGCTGTAGCGAGAGAACCACACCGGAAGCGGTTGATTTTTTGAAGAATAAATTATTTGACAAAAAAGTTATCAATAATCTTGTTAGGATTGTAATTCCAAAAGATCGTTCTTGTATGCACATAGATACCCTTTTTACGCAGATAAGCAAAAACGAGTTTGTGATTTTTGAAAATACGCTTAAATCCAATTTGATAAAAGTTACTCAGTTTAATTCCAATGGTACTACAAAAGAATTTACAACCCTTGAAGATTTCTTTTTGAGCGTAAATCCCGATATGAAATTTATACTTTGTGGTAATGGAGAATATCCATTTGACGAGCGAGAACAATGGACGGATGGATGCAATCTTGTAGCATTGCGCGATGGAGTAGCTATAGCGTATGATAGAAATGGAAAAACAGCAGAAGCACTATATAATTTAGGTTATGAAATTGTGAGTGGACGTGATATTTCCAAAGAATGGAATTATGGAAAATTCAATCCCGATAAATACGAAAAAACAATTATTACTATACCTTCTACAGAATTGTCTAGAGCTAGAGGAGGTCCACATTGTATGACATTCCCTCTTTTAAGATCCAATTAGTTCAATATTAATACAATTAAAATCCGAAAATGAAGTTTTTAAGCTTAATTGATTTTATTCTTACACCTTTGTTTTTGATTTTAATCTTTTTGGTATTAATTATTATTAAAAATCGTTTTATTCAAAACGAAATTGATAAATATTTTATTGTTAAAGGTTTTTTATTGAAAATTATTGGTGGATTTACTGCCGGTTTTATTTATATATTCTATTACAATGGAGGAGATACTACGTATTACTTTGATGCAATTAAAAAATTAACAAACTATTTGTATTCAAATCCTTTTGAATTTGTAAATATTTTTTATTCTTCAAAGCTTCTGCGAAATGAAAATTATGAAATTTTAAAACTTATTAATCAAAATGCGTATTTAGGAGATATTCCTACATACACAATTGTAAAAATATGTACTTTTTTTAATTTATTTTGTTTTGATTCGTTTTTTGCATTAATTATTTTTTGTGCTTTATTTTCATTTTATTGTTCTTGGAAATTTTATATTGCAATGGGTGAATTGTATCCCGATTTAAAGAAAAAAATTGGGTTTGCAATTTTTTATATGCCTTCTGCAATATTTTGGGGTTCTGGAATTTTTAAAGATACTTTTACTCTTGGTGCCATTTTCTTATTAATATACTCGTTTGTTTATATTTTTATTTTAAGAAAATTTAAGATCACTTATTTTATAGCGTTAATAATTTCTTTATATCTATTAAAAAACATTAGAAGTTTTTTCCTTATCACTATTTTACCGTTTTTAGTATACTGGGTTTTTCAACATAATTATAATCGTATCAAAAACTTTGGACTCAAAATAGTTTTAGCTCCAATTTTTATAGTTATTCTAACTGCATTTGTAGTTGTAGGTACACAATTATTAAATAATTATTTTGTAGAACTAGATGCCGAAAAATTTCAGGATAAACTAATTGGTTTTCAAGGATGGCATACTACACTCAAAGGGTCTGCATATAGTTTAGGAGAAATGGAATACACCACATTGGGATATTTGAAAAAATTCCCAGCTGCAGTTAATGTAACTTTTTTTCGACCTTATATTACCGAGGTTAATAAACCTATAATCTTCTTGAGCTTTTTACAAGGATTATTTTTTACTTTTTTTACGATTTATATTATTTTTAGATATAATTTTATACGTTTTTTCGCACAACTATCAAAATCGTATGATGCCATCGCTTTATTAGGATTTAGTTTGTTTTTTGGATTTATTACGGGACTTACTAGTTATAATTTTGGAGCACTTGACCGATATAAGATTCCTTGCTTAAGTACATATATTATTTCTCTTATGATTGTAGAGTATCGTATGAAAATCAATCGGAGTCCACAAATTAAAGAAAAAGATATTTTTTAATTACTAAAAACGACATTTTTTGACAATCAAGCTATTTATTTTTGATTTATAAAAATAGATAAATGTTAATAAGTATGAGTACAAAATTTAATATGAAAGACGCCTTAGATAAAATAGGAATTGAATGGCTTTCGGAAAAAGAAATGCAAGAAAATCATTTTACCGATGCATTTGTAGAAGCTGTAGAAATGCTCAATACAGAGCAATTACAAGCTGTAAAAAAAACCGATGGTCCTATAATGGTAGTAGCAGGCCCTGGTACTGGAAAGACTCAAATCCTCTCTACTCGTATTGGCAAAATCCTTTTGGAAGCCGATATTCAGCCCGAAAACATTCTGTGCCTCACTTTTACCGATGCGGGTACTGTAGCTATGAAGAAAAGATTAGGCGAATTTTTGGGAACCAAAGCAACCGAAATTGGTATATATACCTTTCACTCCTTTTGCAATAAACTTATAAATGAAAATCAAGATCTTATCAATAAAGGCGATTATACCATTATCACCGATTTGGAACGAAGGTTATTGATTAAAGAATTGGTACGAGAAGTTGAATTCAATACACCTCTAAAAAAGAGAATTTCAAGTATTGAACATACCGTTGGGCTATTAGAACGTTTTTTTTCGGAATGTAAAAAAGAAAATTACAACACCGAATCGTTCCTAAAATTGATAGAAAAAGACGCGGAAATAGAACGTCTTGATACTAAAAAATATGAATATCAACGAAAATATAAAGAATTTAATGCTGGCGACCTAAAACTTTCGGCGTGGAATGATTATCTCCAAAAAATTGAAAAGACCAAGCAGGCTATATCATTGTACAAGCGTTTTCAGGAAAAACTAGAAGAAAACAAATGGATGGAAATCGACGATTTGATTCTAAAAGTAATTCAAACATTCAAAGAAAATGAAGATTTTAGACTCAAATATCAAGAAAAATTCCAGTATATTCTTATCGATGAATTTCAAGACACCAATGGTTCTCAATTAGAAATAGCACAATGGCTTTGCTACGAAAATGACTATCCCAATATTATGATAGTGGGAGATGATGACCAGTCTATTTATCGTTTTCAAGGGGCTAATATTGGCAATATTTATAAGTTTTACGAGCAATATATTCAGCCTTTGGGTATGGAGGAAACTCGTGAACGCATTATCATTCTAAAAGAAAATTATCGCTCTACGGCAAATATTCTCGAAGCTTCAAGAGGGGTTATTGAACATAATCAACAGCGTATTATCAACCTAGTTGCAGGTATTTCTCTTGACAAAAACTTAGTAGCAAAAGGCAAAAAGAAAGACCTTGACCTACCAATTGCCATTACGCAATGCAATACAAAAGAAGCCGAATTTGTCTATATCGCCGATAAAATAGAACAATTCCAAAAAACAGACCAAAATCTCAATGACGTGGCTGTTTTGTTTCATTCAAATGCATCCGCTACAAATTTTTCAAAGATTTTGGACATCAAAAAAATTCCGTATGAATTTACTCGTGCCAATAATATCCTAGAAAGTAAATTCATCCAAAATTTCATTCAATTTCTAAAATATATTCAAGCCGAAATTAACAAAAGTTTTGAAAGAGAAGACTTGCTAGCCGAAAGTTTTTTCTACGAATGGAATGCTATCAAACCTTTGGAAATCTCAAAAATACTTCTTGAATACAGAGCATACAAAGCTGGAGAATTAAAAAATTCTGAAGCCAATCTGCGTTCATTTATGAGCGAATATGATTCCAACTATAGAATCAAACAATATGTAGACATAACAGAGATTTTATTACAAAAATCTCAAAACGAATCCTTAGAACGCTTTATCGACCGCTGTGTAGACAAGCTCCAAATACCAAAATGGATTACTTCACAGCCCAATTCAATCATTTTATTCCAAGAATTGGATAGTCTTAGAGCTTTTCTTCAAGAACAACTCGAACACAATCCAAAACTTGATTTAGCGGCTTTTATCGAACTTATTTCTTTATACATTACAGAAGAAATTCCCATTCAATTAATCAAAAAAATCACACAACCCAATGCCGTTCAACTAATGACCATTCATGGCAGCAAAGGACTTGAATATGATTATATTTTTATGCATGGGAATAATGAATCCACCGCACGAAAAAATGGCATATATATCCCCAAAGCAGTATTGTATAAGGATATTACCGACTGGGATACCATTATGCAAGCAGTAGCAGAGCAGGAACAAACCGAAATAGAAGAACAAAGACGGAAGTTTTATGTAGGGCTTACACGTGCCAAAAAGCAAGTAGCGCTTACCTATTTCAAAAAAGAACAAAGCACCAATAGCAAAGATAAAAATCAAAATGAGTTGAAATTTCTTTTAGAAATTCCTGCACAATATCAATTAAAAAATGAATACAATCTTACCGAAGAAGATTATTTGAAAATTGTAAATATCGATACCGAAGCCCTAGAATCCTATCAAAATTTTGTGTATGAAAATAGCTATTTAGATTCTTTGGTACAAAATATGAAATTAAGCGTTTCTTCACTCAATAGCTTTCTGGAATGCCCCAAAGGTTTTTATTATACAAAACTGGCCAATATGCCTAGCTTTTCAGAAAAAAATCTTGAAATTGGAAACATTTTTCATAATGCCTTGGAACATTTTTTTGAAGAAATGATGGACACCCAAACCATTCCTAGCGAAATGCAACTCCTAGAGATGACACTTCAGGAATTAAACAATCGGAAACGGGCTTTCAACGACCATGAATACAACGATACTCTAGCATATATCCAAAAAATAATCCCAATTTATTATCAAAACGAATCCAAAAATTGGACTACAAATATGGCTATTGAAGATTGGTTTGAAGCAAAATATATGGGAGAAACTCTCGTAGGAAAATTAGATAAAATTGAATGGCTAGACAATGGCACAGCTAATATCATCGACTTCAAAACAGGGAAATACGAAAATGCTAAGAAAAAACTTAAACCACCTGTTACGCTTTTGGAAGGTGAAAATCCCGAAGATTTGGATTTTGAAAAACGATATGGAGGCAATTACTGGCGTCAAGCCGTTTTTTACAAAATGCTCTACAAAGCTAATTTCCCCAATGTTCCACTCAATTCCATTACTTTTGACTTTATCTTTCCAGACGACGACACTATTCACAAAGCTGTTGTAGAGGTTACGCCCGAAGATGAAGCTATTGTAGGTAAACAAATTATAGATACCCTGACGTTCATTCGCAACAAAAAATTTGAAGGATGTGGCAAAGAAGACTGTCCATGGTGCCAAAAATAAATGAATCTTATGAACAAAAAAACACTCTTTTTACTTACACTAGCACTCTTTTCACTTGATAGTTTTGCCTGTATGTGCGCCTCAGCACAGCGAAAATACCTTCTTGGACGCCAAAATGATACTATCTTTTTCTTTGAGACCGATTTGTACCGTTCCGACTACAAAAATCCTAGAAACGATGAACCTACCGATCCTCAAGGCTATTGGTATGGCGATCTATACCTACGTGGCTACAATTCCAAAAATGAAAAAATTAGCGAGTCTCAAATAGGCTCCATTACCATCAATCCTCAGGATTCGTATATCCAAAAAATCCAAGCAAAATATAAGAAAACCTTGGATAAGTTGAAACTCAACAAATCCTTTCTTCAAGCCATTCCCAAAGATATTTCCTTTTGTGATTTTCAAACAAATTGCAACTCCGCCAAACTCTATTTTGATACCCTTAACCAAAAATGGGGCATAGAGCACGAAGCCAAACGCTACGAAATCAATCAATTGAAAGATAGCTCACACTTTATGTTCGACATCCTTTTCTACAAAAAATACGACTTCAAAGCCTTGCTCAATCGCTTTTTTATCAATTCTATTCGCACCTACCAGCTCGGCACACAAAAAATTATGCTACTCCATTTGGCTACCGGCAGCAAAGAATCCAACGGCGATGGACTCATCCAAATCACCAACGCAAAAGAACACCAACCCGAATGTTTTGGGACATTTCTCAATATAGAAGACGCAATATTTGAAGAACCCACACTTATGCACGGCAAAGGATTTGATATAATTGTATATTAATCCCTTTTATAGCAATCATGTGATTTGGTTATGATAAATTTTGAATAAAAAAATAGTTTTTTTAGAATAAAATTATGCTATAATACTCTTATTAATTATTTTGGGCGCATTAACGGGCTCTCCGCTATATCTCCTGCGCGTTGCTTCGGAGGATGCCGCTTCTATCCCGTGCGCAATAGGGCAGAAGCATAAAGTTTGAATTATTAATTTTTCATTAGATGCAAAAAAGTCTATTCTTTATGGAAAATAATTATATTTGTTTTTTTTATTTATAGAAAAAAGTTACATATTATGAAAATTATTTTAATAGTTGTTTTACAATTCGCATTTTTAATTAATGTACAATCACAGGCAAAAATTCTAAATTTGGGAAAATTGCCTGATAGAGTGCGTGAAAGTTCGGGCTTAATCATTGGAAATGAGAATACTATATGGACGCACAATGATGGAGATGATAGTGGATATATCTATCAATTAGATAAAAATTTGAATATTAAACGAAAGGTGAAAATTATAAATTCGATAGACCAAGATGTGGAAGAAATTACAAAAGATGATACTCATTTTTATATCAATGATATGGGGAACAATGCAAATAAACGAAAAAATTTGAGAATATATAAAATCAGCCAAGAAAAAGCGTATTCAAACGATTCTGTTTTTGCCGATTTAATTGAATTTGCTTACCCCGATCAAGATTCTTTTCCTCCTTCAAAAGAAAATATGAATTTTGACTGCGAAGCCTTTTTTGCACTCGATAGTTCGTTGTATTTGTTCTCAAAAAATCGGGGTAAAAGTACTTATTCAAAAATATATAAACTACCCAAAACAGCTGGAAAACACACCGCCGAATTAGTGGATAGTATCAACACGGGGCATTGGGTCACTTCGGCTACGATTAGCCCCAATAAAAGTCAAATTGGAATTTTGACAAGTGGTATTGTTTATATAATATCTGATTTCTCCAACAAGAAATTTTCTCAAGGTAATGTATCAAAATTTACCATCCCATATTCTCAAAAAGAAGCGTTAACTTTCAAAGATGAAAATACCTTGTATATTACCGATGAGAGAAATGATTCTACAGATGGTTGCTTATATGAAGTTAATATTACAGATTCTATTAGAAATAATTTGAAATTTACGAATTTCTATATCAATTATATCAATTCTGATTCTGTTGCCTATTATTTATACAATGGATTGAATGCTAATGATGTAGAAATATCCATAAAAGATAAAAATGACAAAATTGTTTTTAATACTACACAAAAAACCAAAGTAGGAAGAATGTTGAAATTATTGTACCGTTTGCCAAAAGAGTTGTATGAAATATCATTTAAGACAAAAGAATATTTAGAAACATATAAAATGAAAGTACAGTAAA
>CAZUUI010000080.1:0-8482 GCA_964622955.1 uncultured Chitinophagaceae bacterium
TCATACGTATTTTGGGACAATTGTTCTAAATACTATGAATATTTGGAAGATTATGAAATTGATAACTTAAAGGCAAGATATGCTCATAATAAACGATATATAAAAGACTTTGCAAATCTATTTTATAAACTAGAACTTTATAAAAACAATTCCTATGAGGAATAACAGACAGTAAATAAGATCAAGTTTGTTGTCCAATGAAAGGATTTTTCACTACCTTTGTATCATAATATCAATAATATGAACAAACTTCTCGGACTCGCAAATGAATTGGAATCTTATATTGCCCATAGCGATATCGAAAATAAAGATGTTTCGGATAGCACCGTAGGCTGGCAGATAGAACATAGCCTGCTCACACTCAATGGCATTATCAATAATTTGAAAATCCCTAATCCAAAAACATTTAAGAAAAAATATGGTCTTGGAAAATTTCTCATATTCACATTTGGGCATATTCCTCGTGGCAAAGCCAAAGCACCCGAAGTAGTAAAACCCAAGCATTTTGACAAAAATACCTTGGCAAATCATATCCAAATAGCAAAAGAAAATATCAAAACCTTAGATACCATTCCTTCGGTTCATTTTTTTGAGCATCCTTATTTTGGTCATTTGCGGGTAGAAGATACCAAAAGATTTTTGTACATTCATACTTTGCATCATATCAAGATTATTAGAGATATGATTCAATCAAAATAATTTGAATTGAATACTATAGCGATAACTTATTATCAATCTCCCGTTGGCGAGCTGATTTTGGGCGTACACAAAGATATGTTGGTGCTATGCGATTGGCGCTACAGAGCTATGCGCGAAGCTATAGACAAGCGAGTTACTCGTTTTTTCAACGCGCAGTACCTTGAAGAATTACATCCACTTCATACCGAATCAATAGCACAATTAGACGCTTATTTTCAAAAAAAACAAAAGACCTTTGATATTCCCTTGGCATTGGCAGGCACCGATTTTCAAATTCAAGTATGGAATCAATTACTCAAAATTCCTTTTGGAAGCCGCACCACATATAGCCGTTTTTCGCAACTTTTGGAAAATCCTAAAGCGGTAAGAGCTATTGGAACTGCCATAGGCGCCAATGCGCATTCAATTATCATTCCTTGTCATCGGGTTGTGGGTAAAAATAACGATTTGGTGGGTTATGCAGGTGGTTTACCCGCCAAAAGCAAACTCTTGACATTAGAAGGTCAGTTGAGCTTGTTTTAGACCCAAAATAATTTCTCTATATCTTTGGTTCGTTCTTTGATGAATTTCAAATCTATATCAAAGACTATGTTTACGACTTGTAATTTTGATAGAGTGGCTTTTAAATGTTGAATTGGGAAATTTGCAACAATTAAATAATCCATTTGCTTCAACTTTGGAAATAAAATTACATTCTGATTTTTGACTTCTATAATAGCAATTTTTGCTTCGGTTTCTTCAAATTCTGCATTTTTAAACACATTAAATTCCTCCAATTCTTCTTTGCTAATCTGAATTTTTAAATTATTGGAATAAAAAAATTGATAATCCAACTCTGCATTGATTTTCGTAATCAATAAAATATCTTTGGCTACACTGCTGATTCCCAAATAATAGAAATCCATCGACTCCAATTCTGTTACAATTTTCTTCATTTGAATTACGCTATTTATTTTGCTACTTCCACTTTCGAGTGGGTAGAATCTTCACAAAGATAGGCAAAATTATCAAAAATGCCATATATAAAAAATCAAAAAAGAATACATATTTAAAAGTTTTGTGTTTGATTTGCATTTGTCTTTCTACATAATATATAGGCATCATTCGCAAAAAGAGATACACAAAAATGAAAACAAATATAATTAAGTTGAATGAAAAATAGCTCATCCACAGCCAAATAATAATCCAAAAACTAAAATTGGCGAGATTATATGCGGCTAAATAGTTGATAATTTCCTTTGGATAGACCGTTCCTATTGCCAAATGACGCATTTTTTGTACAATCCATTGCCAAAAATACAATTTTGGAAAAGAAAATACGCGCGGATGAAAACATATTACCACTCTTTTTTTATCTTCTATCGATTGCACCAATGTATCGTCATCCCCAAATCCAAATTCTTTGTATTTCTCCAAATAAGATTCATTCCATAGCGATTTCCTAAAAGCCATATTTCGCCCAACAGCCATATACGCCATACCTTTGGCAGCAAATGCAGTATAAAAAAGGGCTACAATAGCTGCATCGAATCGTATCCAGCGATTTGTCCACGAGTCTTGCGTAATATAAGGCGAAACGCCCAAAACACAGTCCACTTGAGGTGAAAAATGCGATATCATTTGATTGAGCCACAATTCATTTTCGGGATAGCAATCGGCATCAATCGTCACTATTTTGTCATATTTAGCTATGGAAATTCCCGCGTGCAACGCTTGCTTTTTATCTTTATAAGGATAAAGACCTTCATCCAAATTGACTAATTTTATGTGTGCATATTCTACCTCTATTCGTTGCAAATACTTGCGCATTTCTTCAGAAATTTCTTTATAGACTATGATTATCTCATATATTACATCTTCTTGTTTTGCTATTAATGGAAAATATTTATGAAACTGATTTTCTTCGCCTCGCAAACATATAATTACTGATGCTTCTGCCAATAAGTTTTTGACAGGCGTAGGAATTTTATATTTAAGAACTATGAATATTTTTAGATAAAACCAACCTATGACATATAGTATCAAAAGGCACAAAAAACCAAAAAACCACTCCATCTATAAGACTATTCGAATTTGAAGGTTTCTATCAAATGCATAATATCCTCATTCACAAACTGAATGACAGGACGCATCGAATCTATATTAGGTGTATTGTTAAAATACAATGCGCCTCTCAAAAATTTGTGCTTGGTATCGGTCAATAAAAACTGCATATCTGAAGCTGCATTGCCACCTACCGAATAAATAAGTCCTTTCAAATTGGGTTTATCTATAATGCTATCTTTGATATATGTAGCTTTGACAATATGTTTGGATGTAAGTCGATAATGCTCTTCCATCAATTGGGTGAGGGAATCGGGATTATCAAAATGCTTATAGCTAATATGCAATTTTCCATTAAATTTTTCGAAAACAATATTTACCCAGCAGCTATCACTTTTGAGTCGTTCATTTCTAAAATATTCTTTATTCTCAACAGAACAGTATGTGGGCATTTCAAACGAATAATTACATTCCGATTTGAAGGCTTTGTATTCTTTTTTGGGGAAATAAACTCTAGGGTATGCTTTTTCTTTTGGCAACTGCTGTGTACAAGAATGTAGCACAATCAAAAACACTCCAAAAAACAAATAATTCAATTTAATTTTCATCACTTTTTTAGGATTAACATTCTGCTATATTTACCGAAATATTCGTAGCCAGTCCAGCTTCGGACGTTTCTTTGTATTTTGTATTCATATCCAATGCGGTCTGCCACATCGTTTTGATGACACTGTCTAGGCTCACTTTGGCATCTTTTGGATTGCTTTCTAGTGCTATATTTGATGCAGTAATTGCCTTTATAGCTCCCATTGAATTTCGTTCGATACAAGGGATTTGAACCAACCCCCCTACAGGATCACAGGTCATCCCCAGATGATGTTCCATAGCTATTTCTGCAGCCATCAAAACCTGCTCGGGTGAACCGCCCGATATTTCCGTCAATCCTGCCGCTGCCATAGCCGAAGAAACGCCTATTTCTGCCTGACAACCGCCCATTGCCGCACTAATTGTAGCCGATTTTTTGAACAAGGTTCCTATTTCTCCCGCTACCAATATGAATTTAACAATTTCTTTTTCTGTAATTTTGGGCAGAAAGCACACCGCATACATCAATACCGCTGGCAATACTCCCGCAGCGCCATTGGTAGGAGCTGTTACAATTCTTCCATACGAGGCATTTTCCTCATTTACAGCTAGTGCAAAACAGCTAATCCATTTATTGACTTTGTTAAAATCTTTATCCTGAGTTTGTAGCCATTGAATCCATTCATTTGCCGATTGAAATGATTGATTCCCCGTTAATTTTTCAAAAATATCAAAAGCTCTTCGCTTTACTTTCAAATATCCCGGCAATATACCTTCTTTTCTACTTCCACGCCAGATTGCATCGCGCATTTCATACCATAAATTCAACGCTTTTGCTTCAATTTCTGCTTCGCCCATCCAAGATAATTCATTGTCCAAAACCAATTCTGAAACCGTTTTATTCATTTTTTCACAATGAGCCAAAATCGTTTCACCGTTATGACAAGGATTCTTTGAAGGCATTCGAGATTGCGCATCTTTTGCGGATTCTTCAATCACAAATCCACCTCCTACAGAGAAATATATTTTTTCAATTTGAGTATCATCTTCCAGAATAGCGGTCAATTTCATACCATTTGGATGAAAATCAAGTGCTATATGTCCTTCAAAATGGATATTCTCATACAAAAATTCAATTTCGCGAACGCCACCAAACTTGATTTTTTTAGCTTCTAAAATCTTCTGATAAATGATACCCAAGGCATCGGTATCTTCTACCTTGTAGTCTAATCCTGCTAAGCCCAAAACTATAGCAAAATCGGTACCGTGTCCTTTGCCTGTCTTGGCAAGCGAACCATATAAATTCACCTCAATTTTTTTTACAGTTTCTAGCTTTCCCAGCGACTTTATATAGGCTACAAAAGCCAATGAAGCTTCCCACGGCCCCATCGTATGTGAGCTTGAAGGGCCAATTCCTACTTTAATGATATCAAAAACACTAATTGATTCCACGTATAATATTTTTGACAAATATAGTGTAAAATAAACAAAATCATTAAAGATTACCTTGTCAATTCCTCAATCAAGCGAGGACCTTTGTATATAAAGCCCGAATAAATTTGAATTAAATCGCATCCAAAGGCCATTTTTTTATCAGCTTCTTCCTTGCTATCTATACCTCCTACTCCTATAATTGACATTGTATTATCTTTTGATTTCAAATACGAAATAATGGAATTGGTTTTATCCGCCAATGGTTTTCCGCTCAGTCCACCATTTCCCAAAATTTCATAAGGGCTATAATCTTTAATAATACCTCTATCTATTGTTGTATTTGATACGATAAGTCCTTCTAAAATAGAATTTTGATATACATACACAATTTCATCCAACTGATTTTCGTTCAAATCGGGTGCAATTTTAAGTAATAGCGGTTTTTTGAGTCCAAACTGATTCTGTTTTTTCTCAATCGTTGCGATAATTTTGAGCAACATATCTTTTTCTTGTAATGCTCTCAAATTGGGCGTATTAGGCGAACTTACATTGATTACAAAATAATCTACATAAGGAAATAATTTTTCAAAACATATTTCATAATCCAAATAAGCTATTTCATTAGGTGTATCTTTATTTTTGCCTATATTTCCGCCAATAATCATTTGATTTTTGCGGTATTTTTTCAAATTTTCTACTACAGCATCCGCTCCCAAATTATTGAATCCCATCCTATTGAGCAAAGCTTCTTCATTTTTGAGTCTAAATAATCTTGGACGAGGATTTCCATCTTGAGGGCGAGGCGTAACGGTTCCTATTTCTACAAATCCAAATCCCAAATCTTCTAAAACATTGAGGTAAGCCGCATTTTTATCAAATCCAGCGGCCATACCCAATCGATTTCTAAAATCTAATCCAAACTGAGAAACAGGCTTGTAATTTGTAGTAAAAAAATATTTCAAAACACCCATTTTAGAAAGAATAGCTAAACTATTCATAGCAAAATAATGCGCACGTTCGGCCGAAAGAAAAAACAAGAAAAATTTAAGGATTGAATACATTTGAAAATCAAAATTTGTTAAATGATACAAAAATCTAATTTTTTTATTTGATTTGTCAAAAAACTTTTAATTTAGCGGTCTTAAATACCATAAAGTGGCTTATTTCAATTCGAATACCAATAGTAAACTCACAGACGAGGAATTAATAAAAAAATACCGTTTTTCCCACGACAACACTTATTTGGGAGAACTGTTTTTGCGATATACTCCGTATATTTTTGGAGTAGCTATCAAGAATTTGAAAAATCAAAAAGAAGCGGAAGATCTTACACTGACTATTTTTAATAAGATTTCATCGGACTTGAAGCGTATAGATGTCAGTAATTTCTCAAAACTACTTTATCAGCTAGTAAAAGACTTGTGCGACATAGAAGTAAAGAAAAAAACGGCTACGGGCGAAGAATCAAAAATGATTTTGATAGACGAATTGACCAAAGAATCTGAGAACAATATGTATATCAATACAGACAAGCCAAAATTGAGCTTGGATTCAAATAATCTAAGATTGGCGATAGACACTTTAAATGAAAGTCAAAAAATCTGTATCGATTTGTTTTATATTCAAAATAAATCGTATCAAGAAGTTGCAGACATTACGGGGTACAGCCTCAATCAAGTGAAAACAAATATTCAAAATGGCAAACGATTATTGAAAACCTACATCGAGAATAAAATTAATTAAGAAGTCATGCAATTGAATATAGAAAAAAAATTTACAATGCTATCCACAAAAGAATGGATGCAGTATTTGCAACATAAATTGCCAAACGATAGAGAAAAAGAACTCCTTGATAGAGCTCAATACGATGAATTTTTGAGAGAATCATTGGATGCTATTAACTCCATGGAAGGCAGACATTTGGCATATCAATCCTTAAATTACATTCACCAGCAAATAGAAAATGCTACAGGAGTATCGGAATCTAAAATCTCAAATACAAATGTTAACCAATATGATACACCAGTTGATACTAAAAAATACGTATTTATTGGTCTAGGCGTATTAGTTTTAGCAATTATTATTTTCGCAATATCCCATTTCATTAATGCTAATAAAAATTCTAATGAAACAGAATTAGAAGAAGATACAATGAGTGAAATGGTAGAAGATACCTCATCCCTAAAAAGTACTTCTACTATAGACTCTTCTACATTGCCAATGGAACAGATAACACCGGATGCTAATTCGGCCGCTAGTGTTCCTGTTTCTTCAACTTCAGCATCAAGTGCTTCAACATTAAGACAAGTACAAAAAACAAATCAACCTACTTTTCAATCAACAAATAACACAAGTACTCAAAATATTGGAGAAAATAAAGACCGTAAGCTTTTTGATGAAGCTCAAAATTTATACAAATCTGGTAAAATTAATGAATCTAAAGCTATTCTAAACAAATTAAAAAGCTATGACAACCCTTATAAAGGACAATCTGAAGAAATTTTAAATAAACTTAATCAATAAAGGGTCTCAAAATGAAAAAATCATCTAAGTCTATAGTTTCTAAATGGTTATTGCTAGGATGTGTGATGGTTTTTGTTCAAATACTTATAGGTGGAATCACACGATTGACCGATTCGGGACTTTCTATTACCGAATGGGATATTGTCAAAGGAACTCTACCCCCTCTCAATGAAGCCGAATGGCTTGCTACTTTTGAAAAATATAAAGTTCACGCACAAAAACAATTCAATGCTCTGCATGCCGATATGACATTGAGTCATTTCAAGAGGATATTTTTTTGGGAGTATTTTCATAGACTTTGGGCTCGTATTATGGGATTTGTATTTCTCATTCCTTTTTTATATTTTTTAATTACCAAAAAACTAAATGATAAACTCATACGTCAATTAATAGTTGTAGTTTTATTAGCAGCCTTAGCGGCTACATTTGGATGGATAATGGTAGCTAGTGGGCTCAATGACGACAGCCGTACTTGGGTAAGTGCCTACAAACTTCTGATTCATTTGATGATAGCAGGGTCGCTTTTTGGATATTTGTCATATACATATTACCATAACCAATTTAAACATTTCCAAAACAGATGCTACTTCTATTCCGCTAAGCTACTGCCATGGATAGGCGTATTGCTTTTTGTCCAAATAGCTTTTGGAGCTTTGATGGCAGGAATGAAAGCAGCTTTGGTTTTTCCATACCCTTCCATTTTATTCAAAACAACGCTGTTTGGAGAAATGATCAAAACGCTCCAAATTCATTCTATCGATGATTTGATAAACTATGAACCCAATAGTGGTATTAAATTATTAGTTCAGATAATACACCGAGCTACGGCATGGATACTAGGAGGATTAATCACCTTCTTTACGATAAAAAATATTCATTATCATTCTGTTAAATTATTCATTTCCTTGTTAATTCTTCAAATTGTTTTAGGTATTATTACCGTATCGTTTAGTATGGGAAAAATTCCTGCTTTCTGGGGAGTCTTTCATCAAGGGGTCGCTTTCCTTTTATTAGCCAACTGGGTTTTCTTATTTTACATTCGAAAAAAATAAGATTTTACTTTTATTTAATCTTAAACGAATTATTTAATATTTACTTTTGCTTATAAATTTTGTAAAAGTGCCTAAAACAACATTAACCATTCCAAATATCCAACATCAAAAAATATTTTTTTGCGTTTTAAATTGGGGTATTGGTC
>CAZUUI010000081.1:0-8477 GCA_964622955.1 uncultured Chitinophagaceae bacterium
AACAGGAACACGATAGGAGGTTCCTGAAATACAATTTTCTATAGTAGGGAAAAGTTCCTTTAAAACTTTTGTTGCACTTGTAGTTGTAGGAGTTATATTGTTAGCAGCTGCTCTAGCTCTTCTATAATCGGTATGAAGTGCATCTTGAATATTTTGATCGGAAGTATAGCTATGAATGGTAGCAAAATTCATATTTGAAATACCAAAAAAACGTTGAACAATATCTAAAATTGGAACAATACTATATGTAGTACAACTAGCATTTGAAATAATCTTTGCATCATGGGATAAATCATCATTAAATCCATTGATAATAATAGGGATTGCATCAGAATCTGGCGGAGAGGATAAAATAATTTTTTGAGGGTTGAATAAAAGATATTTGCTTAAATCTATAGATGTTTTATAAGTCCCACTACAATTAATTATAACATCAATCGCTAAATTGTTCCATGGCAAAGATTCAATTTGATCATTCGTTGAATACAATATGGATTTGTTAGCAATTTGCAAACTTTCGCCTTGTATACTTACTGCATTTGAAAACATACCAAATGTAGAGTCATACTGAATAAGATGGGCGGCCATTTCAATATTCATAAGGTCATTAACTGCTACTATCTGTATATCTTCATGATCCGACAATAAACGTATCAGTTTTCTCCCAATTCTTCCCAATCCATTTATCGCTACTCTAACCATGTTAAATATAATTAATCACAACGTTTTTTTCGATAGATTTAATTTCAATATTAGCTCCTAAAATTAATGGATGATTATCATCAATATGCCCAAAAGGTGCTCCGAAAAATATTGGAAAATCATATTTTTGTGTATGTTCAAGTATTATTTCTTCTACTGTGTGACCAAAAGGCGTTTCATTATCTTTCATAGAAGTAATTCCTCCAACAATTAAAGCGAGCAATCCCTCAAATTTTCTGGCATTTTTTAATGCAATAATCATCCTATCAAAATGATAGATATATTCGTCCAAATCCTCGAAAAATAGTATTTTCCCGTTTAGATTGAATCCATTATCGGTTCCCAAAAGTGAGTACAAAATAGATAAATTCCCTCCAAATACTTGACCTCTTATGACTTTATTTCCATTTTTATTTGATGCATTCACTGGAAATGAAATGGGTAATAAATTTCCAAAAAGATAATTTTCAATTATTTGCAATGTATTTTCACTAATTTTATCAAAGGAAATGGGCATTGGACCATGAATGGATTCTATGCCATAGAATTGATTGACTCTATTGTGAATCAACGTTAAATCACTGAAGCCAATCAACCATTTTGGATTTTCTATAAATTGAGTCCAGTCAATTTTATCAATAACCCGATTGGTTCCATACCCTCCACGTGCAAATAAAATTGCTTTAATATCGGTATTATTTAATGCTTTTTGAAAGTCAGTAGCTCTAAAATAATCGTCGCCCGCAAATTGATTAAAAACTGTATTTATTGTTTCTCCAATAATAGGTTGAAGTCCAATGTTCGTTAACCAATTAACTGCAAAATCAATCTCATCTGTTAAAATTCTTTTAGCAGTAGACAAAATGGCAATCTTGTCTCCTTTTTTCAAAAATGGAGGTCTATAATACATATTATGCAAAAGTACTTATTTTTGAAAAAAATGTATTTAATAATTTTTTAAATTAAATTTTAGGATTGAAGTAGAAATAAATAAAATAAAAATTTTAATAAATTATGTTACTACTTTCTAATTTGTATTTTTTTAATAATTCTAGTTCCATTCTTTGACTTAACTACAATTATAATATAATCCGATGATGAATTAATCCCATCAAATATTATAGAAGAATTATTTTCTAAATCATTTGCAGAAACATTTTTTTCACCAATAATATTCCCTTGCAAATCATATAAAATAATACCAATATCTTCAATAAAATCTTCACCACAACAATTAATTAATTCATCTGTACCAATTACAATCTTGAAATCTTCTAAATTATTAGCAATAATAACATTGAATGCAAATAAAAAAGAAAATAAAACCAACAAGAATTTATTTTTTTTCATATATTTGAATTTTAGAAACGAAATTTAATAAAAGAAATTACGTTTATATTAACACGACAAATATATAAAATATTTTATAAACATAAAATTTTTTTTATGACAAAAAAATTACTCGAAGAAATTAAGAAATTAGTTCAAGCAATTAAAAATAATCCCGAGAAAGTAGAAGCTAATGATTTTGAGCTACTTCATAGTTCTTTTGAGGAATTGGATAAAGCAAATGAAACAGAGCTTTTATTATCTATTTATAGAATTTTACATGATTACTACAATCATCATAATGAGATAGAAAATCATGAAAAACTGTGCTATCAATTTATGCCATTGATGATTAAAATTAATGATTTCATGAATCTTGGTAGAATATTTTTAGAATTAAGTATTATAAAAAGAGTTAAGGGAGAATATGATGCATCTTTAGATTATATTCAAAAATCAATTCATACATATGAAAAAGCACAAAACTACGAAAGAGTTTCTATTGCACTTAACTCTTTAGCAAATATATATTTAGAAAGAGGCCAATATAGTTTAGCATTAGAAAATTATTATAAATCTTATGAGCTAATTCAAAATGAAAAACGAACCGATTTTTATTATTTAGTCAAACACAATTTGGCAAGAATTTATATTATTCTAAATTTCTACGATAAAGCATTGGAGCTCTATAAGCAGGACTATGATACTGTTATGGAGGAGAAAAACTACGAAAGATGTGGTGCAATTTTTCAAGGGGTTGCAGAAATTTATACAGAAGAAAATAGACTTATGCTTGCCTATAAATATGCAAAGCGATCGATTGAATATTGGGAAAAATCTACAAATTTGAGAGGAAAAGCGAGCGCTTATACTACTTACGGCTCTATACTAAGCAAATATAAAAAATATGACGAAGCTATTAAATATTTCAATATATCTATTGAAATTTGCGATTCATTTCCTTACAAACGTGGATTAATTCAATCCTATGGAGAGCTTGGAACTACATTATTTGAGATGAATGATTTCAGGGGAGCTATTGACAATTTGGTCAAAGCAAGAGATATGGCAAAGGTTACAAATCTTAACTTTGAATTAAAGAAAATTTATTCAATATTGTATATTGCGTTTGAAAAAAATGGACAAAAAGACGAAGCTTATGATACAATGAAGGAGCTTATACTTCTCAATGAAACTTATTTTAATCTCAATATCCAAGCTAAGGTCAATGAAGTTCAAGTTAATTTTGAAATGGAGAAAAAAGAAATTGAATATAACAAAGAACGTGAAGTAGCAGACTATAAAAATAATCTTTTCACTTATTTAACTCATGAATTCAGAACGCCATTGACATTAATTAAAACACCTTTGGAATTGATCAAAATGGAAACAGAAGATTCATCTGTAAAACAACGTGTAGAATTAATTGAAAGCCAAATGCTTAATATGCAAAAACTACTAGGCCAACTTTTGGAAATAAATCAATTACAAGAAGGCAAAATGCCAATAAATAAAAAAGCAGGTGGTTTGCTTCCAGTTTTATGGCATATCATTAGGGATTTTGAGAAAGAAATGAAATTGAAAAAAATCAATTTTATTCATAAAATACCAAAAAAAGACAATCAATTATTTTTTGATGAAGACAAAGTTGAAAAAATAATTAAGAACCTACTTTCTAACTCTCTTAAATATACTCAAGAATTTGGATCAATAAATCTTGAAGTTAGTGTGTATGAGGAAAAACTTAGAATAAAAGTAAATGATAATGGTATTGGAATTCCAAAAAAGTATCATAAAGATATTTTTACAAAATTCTATAGAATACCAACTTCTGAAAATGTAACAGGAAGTGGATTGGGGTTGAGTTTTGTAAAAGAACTTGTAGAACTTATGGATGGAGAAATCACGTTGGACAGTAATAAAAAAACGGGCACTACTTTTGAAGTAAAAATACCTATTGAGCGATTTGACAAGGCTATAAAAATAAAAGAGAAAGAAGAAGAAGTTGAATTAGGATTAAAAAAAATGAATTTACTTATTGTAGAAGACAATTTTGAAGTTTTAAAATTGCTCAAAGATATTTTTAAAGAAACCTACAGGGTTCATTTTGCTACAAATGGAAAAGAGGCTTTAACCCAGATTAAAAAAACCTATCCAGATATTATCATTAGTGATGTAATGATGCCTATAATGAATGGAATAGAACTATGTTCTCAACTAAAAAATGATGAAAAGTACAGCCATATTCCCATTATTTTATTAACTGCAAAATCTCAAATTAGTGATAAAATAGAAGGATTGGAAAGTGGTGCAGATGCTTATATAGCCAAACCTTTTAGTCTCATGGAAATAAGAAAAACGGTAGATTCTCTTATACAACAACGCAAAAAAATAATTGACAAATATTCAAAAAACTCTCTTCAATTTAGCGAAGAAGAATTAGTTTCTCAAGATATGATGTTGATTCAATCAGCGACTGAATTTGTTTTGGAAAATATAGAAAATGAAAATTTATCGGTAGTAGACTTGTCCAACCACTTGAATATGAGCCGATTTACCTTAATAAGACGTTTCAAAGGGATTAACAATATGACTCCTAATAATTTTATTCAAAAAATCAGATTGGAAAAAGCCAAAGAATTGCTTAAAAATAAAGTTGCTTCGGTATCTGAAATTGCATATAAAGTTGGATTTGCAAGCACAACATACTTTACTTCGAGTTTTAAAAAAGAATATAACATTACGCCAAAAGACTTTTATAACGGGAAAGACTAAAATCTAGGATTGAATATAAAATTGTCTGAATCTTCATACTTTTTGGAACGATTTAAGATAAGACTCAAGGATAATTCAAAGGTATTGGGGGCTCCTATTCCTGATGCACTTGCTTCGCTTCTCATTGAATTTATCAAAAAATCATAAGATGCAGTAGCTTTAACATTATTCATCTCAAATCCAACTTTGGGAATTAAGGCTTGGGGGGTAATCATATTGAATCTACTCCACATGCCTAAATACAATATTTTATTTTCGGCGTTTGATTCACCTCTATTGAGGTAATAAGCTAATGTAGTTCCAAAATTTACTTGAGAAGCAGCAGCTTGTCTAGCAATAAACATTCCGGGTATTATATTTATTTTATCATTTAGTCTCAAATCGGCACCTACATGAGCCATTATTTTTAAGGGAACATTGCTATTTGATACATTTTTCGAATAATTATCTACAGGACGTAGCAAGTGATATACTGTAGCACCAAAATATAATCTATTAACATCATTCAGTTCATAATTTCCAAAAAGGCCTGAATTAAAATCAAATTTTTGCGCATTTGTATTGGCACTTGGCTCTGGCTGTTGAAAAGCAGACTGAACTCTACTAAAGTCTAAATAACTTTGACTATACCAACCTTGCATCCCTATAGAAATTTGCATTTTTTCAAACAAAATCTTGTAGGATATGGATGCACCTCCTTCTAATGTATTCAACAATTTATCATTGGTTTGATCATTCAAAAAAACTAATCCCAATCCTAATCTATTTTTAAAAAAATTGGCATCTACCGATACACTTGGTGTTTGGTATAAATAAGAACTTGAAGCTACGCCATTCCATTGAATTCTATATATTCCCGACACACGAAGAGCGCCATCAAACTGACCTGTTAGTGCAGGATTCAACGTTAATGGAGTAGCATAAAATTGTGAAAAATGAAAATCTTGTCCATACATATTTTGTATAACAATCAAACTAATAATCAAACTAAAAAATTTTTTCATACACTATCTTATCAATGTTATTCCACCCATTTTTGTATATACTTTTCCATTCAAAATGTATTCACAAGAATACACATAAGACCCCTGTGGCTGCTTTTCACCTTTGTATTTCCCATCCCAATTCAAATCGCCACCTCTTCCATCAAAAACCAATTGCCCCCAACGGTTATATATTTTATAAAAATTTATAGTTAAATTCCCAGAAGTATTTGGACCAATCGTTTCATTTGATCCATCCTCATTGGGTGAAAATATAATTGGGAATGAAACGGTAGGTGTAATATCCACTCTTATACTTAATATGGTATCACATTTATTGGTATCTGTGACTTTTACCGAAAAGTTAGAACTAGTAAAGATATTATATGTCACCTGTGGTGTAGTAAATCCTCCAGAAATCCAAAAATAGGAATTTCCACCTGTAGCTGAAAGCGTAACAGGAGTTCCTGGGTCTACAGCTGTATTTGGCGATGCGGTTATTGAAGCATTACTAAATCCTGGATATCGTATTAATTTTATATCATAAATAATGCTATCACAAAATGGAGCTATAGTTTTGGATATGGATTGTGGCAATAAAGTATCATGATAATAAATAAATCCTGCAAAAGAAATTGTATCACAAAATCGAAATGTATCATTTTTAATTCTTAAAGGTATAATTTTCTTGAATCGAATAGTTAGATAAAGACTATCACAACCAAAAGTAGCCTTAAGGGTATCTACCAAATTTGTATCTTGTACATAGGTTCTATTTTTAAAAGTAAAAGAATTACAATAAAAAGAATCTTTGAAACTAGAAGCCGGCGAAATTACACTTAAATTAAGTGTATTTATGGTGTCACATCCCGATGGATTAGTAATTGTATCTTTGTAAATTCCAGCTAAAGAACGTCCTTTGTAGCTATCTCCAATACATATTTTTTTATTTTCTACTAAATTTACAAATTTATCTATCGTTACAATAATCTCTTGGAAGGGTCTACAAGAAGTGTTTAAAGGTGCAGGATTGGCTATTGCATATACGTAATATGTTCCAATAGTATTGGGCAATGACCCAGACATTCCAAGTATAGGTGCATCATAGATTCCCTGACCATTATTTACATTTACATCGGCCAAAATAGTACCTCCACTATACATATTCCCTCCAGATTGTTGTGTATTGAAATATACAAATCTAATATTGGAAGATGACAAAGCTGAAGTAGAAACAGAAAAAGGAGAAGGATCACCATTTAAACAAAGATTTTGCGATTTTGATGGATTCGAAATAGTACTAACATTAACATCAAATGAAATTGATTGTGGTTTATTACAAAAATCGTTATAATTACAAGTTATTGTTTGTGAAGTGGTGGCTGTAAAATTAGCAGTATTGGTATTAGAAGTAATTCCATTTGTCCAATTATAATTAGTACCCAAACCAGGGGCAACCAGTGTGATATTTTCCCCTGGACAATATGTAACATTGGTATTATTTGATGGAAATCTAACCAATTGTTCATTTGTGCTACCTCCCGTACTAGCAGCTATAGAATAAAAAACTTTTGATTGGTTCAAAAAACGATTTTGAATATGATTTTGAGTAGATATAGCTCTAAGATTACCATCTATAAAAACTTTGATGGACTGGCTAGTTGCACTTATAAATGTCCATTCTATACTAATAGGAATCCACATTCCATTTTCTACATTTCTACAATCTGAATACAAACATACGGGTGCAGCTGTTACATCAATAAGATTGGTAATACTAGAAAAATTTCCATCAGAATATATACCTATATGATCGTCAAATAAATCATCAAGAGCGGAGGAATTGTCATACGTATCAAAATCTACAATAATTGAATTGGAAGTACCTTGTACTCCCAACCCTTGACCTTGACTCAATGTAGGATTGCAGTTTCTAGAAAGCATAAAAGCGATACCATCTGCTCCTCCATCATTTAATCCCAAATTTATTTCAAAATTGAGTGTAAAATTTGTGGTTAAATCCAACGGATACAAACTTGTAATCATTCCCGCTTGATCATTTGTATCTTTTGTAAGTCTATATGTAAGAGGATTTAACTTTATCGCGGACCCTTTTTCAAGAAATTGTTGACAATTAGCATTAATAAAATATAATGTTAGAAAAATTGCACTTATCAATTTCATTTTTTTCATCAAATTCCTTTATTTATATAACGAAATTCAATCAAAAATTATACCAAAAAAACTAAATTAGTTTTTTTTATTAATAATCCATACTACACTTAATATAAAAACGATCCAAACTGAAAAAATATAAAAATACAAAATAGGAAATCCAAAGAAGAATAATGGCTTATTTACAGTGCTAAGTATTGGAAAATTTAAAAGAACTATAAATAAAATTGAAATAAATGTTAAAATTGGAATCTTAACTCTATCTTGTTTCATAAATTATTTTTTACAAATATATAAACTTATAAATAAAAATGCCCTTGAAAAATACAAGGGCATTAGTAATATATTAAAACAAAAACTATCTCCAACCTCTTCTATAAAATCCATGTCTTCTATTATGATATGCGTATCCTCTTCTGTATATTGGGTAAACTGGATAAGGATTAATTACAACTGGACGACAATATGATACTGGAGGTGGACAGTAATTATACGCATATGGATTAACTATTA